>JAVZCK010000002.1 GCA_038874435.1 Thermoplasmata archaeon | reverse complement strand
CGATATATTTTTTTAGTTCGGACGATATATGGACTTGTTGTGTTGACATTCCATCCCCTCTGGTTGATTTTAGAGCGGGGATGGATTTTTTTCTATTCAAACTTTCTATGAACTTTCCGAAGTCATGGTGTAGGTGTTAACTATATATATAGCAATAAATATCTTGGTATAACTTGAAAGAAGGTGAAGAAAAATGCTGGCAAATAGATTGTGTTCCAAATGCTTGTGTTTGGCTGTGATGCTAATGCTCTTGCTACCCGGAGTGCACACATTTATGAAGGAGACTGGAGCAAAAGCTGAGGTTGTACAGGATGAATTCGGGAATCTTGTAATCAATGGGACAAGTGTTTTTGAGATAAATAGCCTCACGATTGACCCACTTTCTGGTGAGACAGGAAAGTATGGAATGAAGGGTAACATTACCGTCCAAAATGGAGGCACATTAATCATAAGGAATGCAGAGCTTTACTTCCTACAAGATATTTTTCATCATTACTGGCTTTCCGTAAAGGATGGCGGAAAAATAATAATGGAGAATGCACAACTAACAGTCAGTACTAGTCAGCTTCTTCCTTATGTACTCTTCAACATCTCAATGACCAACGCTGGTGATTCTTATATCAACAACTCAAAAATTGCATTTCCAGGTTACTTCAATGTTTCTGGCTCGAATCTTACTTTCATCAATTCAAATCTTTCTGCAATTACTCCTCCATCACAGTACCAGGAACCAAGTGAGATAGATACTCTTGATGATGGCCCTGTACTCAAGACCGTAAACAGTCGGATTGTATTTATCAATTCCAGCATAGACAAATCGTATCAAAATGCCTACGCAAACGCAGTTTACGAACTGAGACCTCTTTACAAAGGTGTTTCTGACAACACAACCAATGCAAACACAGGGCCACTCAACTTCACCGATGGGAATTATTACGTTGTTGGAGCCGGCAGAATGATGCACATTCAAAACTTTGACACACTCGGAAATACTGGTAATGTTTTGAACGCCTGGCTAAACATAACATACCGCACTGATGCAGATTATATTTCTCCCACTGTAATGCAAATTTCTTTCGATGGTGGAGTTACCTGGCAAGACACTACTATTGCACCCAACAACCGCACAACAGATATCACAGAAACCTATACGATTGGTGCCACTACATTTGGCAATCTATCAAATCTTCAGATAAGATATCAGAACCTAAACGACACTTTAAATGTTTTTGTAGACAAACTTGTGATATATGCAGAAGTTTACATTGGTGTAAATGAGAGGGACCAGTACGACATAATATTTGAGAACACCCATGTAATTGCAATTAACACTTACTTTGATGTTGACTTCTTATCTTCACAGAATCCAGAAGTGCCAAAAGACAATGCCAATCCGCAACACAACAGAATAAATTTGAGGAGTAACAGCTTTGGCTATTTCGTGAATATCACTGTAAATGAGTCGCAATCTCAAGACCATGCAGATACACCAATTCTTACGGATGCTACCTCTGAGGTCTACCTATATAGGTGGTTAGATGTGATTTTGAAAGATGCCCAGAACTTGCCAGTATCCGGGGCTTATGTTAATGTATCTTACAATGGTATCCCAGGAGAAATTCAAACAAGGGTTGAGAAGCTTAACAACATGAGCACTGCGCCCCATGCTCCCTATGCCCTTACTACACTCGGAAGGACTGTAGCAAACTACAATATTACAAACGAAAGTGGTTTCTGCTCGATTCCTCTTGTCACAGATAATATTTCAGCTGCATTTTGGCCAAATTCAATGCCGTATGGGAATTATAGAGTTTTCATGGCTTACAACAGTGCAAATGGAACATTTACTTCAACCCATAATCTGAGCTTTTCTGCCTATCCGAACATTACTGGTGAGAGTAACAGAAGACAATTGAACATCTCGCTTGCTCAAACTCTTGACCACCCAGACCTCACATTGAGTTTTACCATGATGCCTGCAGAATTTGTCGTTGCAAACACACCTCTTGTTTTGAATGTGTCCGTTTCAAATGTTGGCACAGCTAATGCTACACACTTCCGTGTGGTATTTTATGAGGGACATCCTCTTGCTGGAGGCACTGTCTTTGCGTCTGTGGAATGCAATCAACTTGCTGTGGGCCAAAGTGTGAACCTACCATCCCAAATGTGGACAAAAGCAACGGCTGGAAAATACAAGATTGTGATTGTCGTTGATGCAAATAACGAGGTGTATGAGCTGGAGGAGCAGAATAACTTGCTTATCCATGAGGTCGTGGTATATAGAGAGGGCGCAGACCTCTTCATTGACGGTACGCCTGCACACCCGAACCGCACACTGAAGGACATAAATCCATATATTCACGCAGGTTTCATAATAATCAAGGGCAATGGAAACTTAACTCTTGACAACACTACGCTCAATGTTTCGCAGGTGAGGAATTATCAGTATCAGATAATTGTGAGCGAAAATGGTAGTTTGTACCTAACAAACAATGCGAGGATTGCTGCAGATAAAAGTTTGATGCTCAGCATAGAAGATAATGGAGCACTTGTGACAAGAAAAGCCGCTTTTGAGAATCTCACAATCATGGGTCACGGAAACGCGGTTGTGGACCTTAAGGATTCTTTGGTAGAAAGCTGTTTACTTGGTCTGAATGTACAGAAAATCAACCTGGAGAATGTGAACATAACACTCAACCAGCAGCAGGGTTCTGTTTATCTATCTGAGGATTTTGAAAGTGACACAGCCAGATGGAGTAACTACACGATTCCTGCCAGAAATGGTTCATGGGAAGCAGGCACACCCAAGTACATTTCACCGCATTCAGGGAATGTTTCATTTGGCACAGAGCTTCTAGATAAGGACAGAAACGGAAAATATGAGAACTCCACAACCTATGTATTGGTGTCTCCAGAAATCTCTCTAATTGATGCCCCGAATGCCCTCCTAGAATACTACCAATTCTATAAACTCGCAGATGATGTAGCAATTGTGGAAATCACAGAGGATGGCACAAACTGGAAAGAGATTGCAAGATACACAGGTTTAACGACGACCTGGACAAAAGCGACAATTGACATAAGTCAGTATGTGGGCAATCTCGTGAAGATAAGGTTTACACTTGTGTCAAATGCAAGTCAGAATGATATTGGCTGGTACATTGACGATATAATAGTAGCCCAAAGATACGAAATTCACGCAAGTCAATTCTATGGAAAAGACATTTTAATAAACGAGAATCTCTCTGAGTTATCTAGTGAAGATGTGTGCACCCTGATAAATGCTACACTTCCAGAAAGCGAAAACTCCGTTTTGGCAAGAGATAACGCAATAGCCAAAATTTACAGATATCTAGTTGTAAATGTCACAGACCTGAATGGCCAACCAGTTTCCGGTGCGATTGTGGAGGCCTATGGTTATCTTAATGGGACGCTTTCCGGCTCTGCCAGCACAGGCGCCAATGGGTTTGCGACACTGACATTGCTTACGGACATAATTAATGCCACAACATACCAGAGTTCCTATTTTGTCGGGATGTACACTGTAAAGATTACATTTGGTTCTGAGATTTACTGGAGCAATATCTCCTTCAAGAGTTATCCATACTGGGAAAATACAGTGCAAATTGACCGCGTGCTAACAACACCTTTGCCTGACCTTTCTGTTTGGCTTACTGGTCTTCCATCATTTGTCTCTGTAGGCTCAACACTCTCAATAAATGTGAGTGTGAACAACACTGGCAATGCCTATGCACCGAACGCTGAAATTGTGGTTTATGATGTAATCGGTGGCAATCAGAACATTGTGGGAAGGCAAACAGTTGGCGTGGCCGGCAGTTCTTCTGTTAATCTCCAGTTCAACTGGACTCCAAGTCAGCCGGGCATTCATAAAATTATTGTGCTTGGAGACCCGAACAATAACATAACTGAGAGCAACGAAGGAAATAATTCGTGCGAAGTTGATGTGACTGTATTCCGCCCGAGTGTTGACCTTGTGATAATAAACACTACAGTTACACTTACCAATATGTACTACATTTGCAGCGGTATGGTCTACATTGAAAACGGGTCATTAATCCTCATAAACACCACATTCAAACTCACCCAGACATCGGATTTCAGTTTTGGTGTGTACATCAACAGTGGCAAATTGGTGTTGGAAAAGGCAACCCTTACGAGCGATTACAAATATAGTGTTGAACTCCAGAACTCAGAGGTTTATGCCAACAGCTCTGCTTTGGGAAATGCCGCGGTAAGCGGGAGCGCTATCGCATTCAAACTCCGAAATTCCACATTCAATACCTCTCTACTGCTTCAATCGACAGACATCCTCTTCTCAAACACGGTTTTCACAACAGAAATCCTAGAATTCCATGGCAGAGCATATGCAGAAAACACCTCATTTGATAGAGCTCTCAGTTTCAATGACGCAGACAACATTACACTCGTGGCAGTCAACCTGCCAGAAACACCAGATGCAATTCTTGCCCACCAACAAGCAATTGTAAAAATTTACAGGTATCTGGATATCTTCCTCACAGACCTGAATAATGCGGGTTTAGATGGAGCGATGGTAAATGTATATGATATTCAGATGAACCAGGTAGCAAGCAGCACAACAGCAAACGGCACAACTAGATTTGTGCTCCCCACTGACATAGTGGATGCCACAACTCCATACTACTCTAACTTTGTGGGTGTTTACATTGTGAACATCGCCTTTGGAAGCGGATACTGGTACAACATAACAATGCCATGTTATTACTCCTGGCAGAAGGGTTTGGAAATCACCGAAACAATTCCTGCAGCACCAGATGTTGCTGTGAGCTTCGCAACAACCTTCCCAACGCTTGTTCCTTATGGTGCAATCATGAATGGAACCATAAAGGTTGAGAATCTTGGCACCAGCAGAGCGGAGAATCTCCTTGTTGAAATCTATGATGGGCTTGAAACCGTGTTCTCTGATAGAATCACAGTGCTTGCAGGAGGAAGCCAGCAGATTAATTTCGCATACACAGCACACCTGACTGGCTACAGAACCCTGATATTGGTTGCAGACCCAGGATCAGAGATAACTGAAACTTCAAAGGAGAACAATGCTGCTACTATGGAATTTATTGTGTATAATCCTGGTTCAATGCTGTTAATTGAAAATACGACTGTGGAAATTTCAAATACCACTGCATACCAGTATGGTTCAATTCTCATCGGTTTCAATGGTACCCTTATCCTAGACAATGCGACCTTGATTCTTACTCAGCCTACTGCCTACGCCTATGGCATCTACATTTACTCTGACGGAACCCTAATTATGAAAAATAGTCAGATCCAAGGCAACTATCCATACTATTTTGTTACAATAGAGAATGCAACGGTTTCAGCAGCGAATTCGAGGATAACTACCATATCTGTCCTTGGTACCCAGAACTGTAAATATCTGCTGTTCAACACCAAATTTACAGATGCTACATTGAACATTTCCGCAAGTGAGTTCACAATGATTGGAGGAAGTCTAATAGAGGGGTTCTGGCAGAGCATAGCTATTTCAGCGGTGAAATTCTACCTACAGGACATATATTGTCCGTTCCAGATTGTGCTTGCACCAAACGCCAGTGCAGTGCTTGTGAATACCACACTATCTGGTGGAGTAGATGACATAATAACTGCTGATGGAGCAGAAGCATGGATTTACAGATACCTCGATGTTCTGGCACTTGATGGAAACAAGAACCCGCTAGACAGCGTGAACATCACAGTGAGCTTCGCCTCTAACGGCACAATTGCAGATACTCTTCTCACAGACCTCTACGGAAATGCCAGATTTGTGCTCCTTACAGACATAGTAAACTACTCAATACAGAGCATTGGAGGTACCTCCTTCTTTGTTGGCAACTACAAGGTAATTGCAGAGTTTGCGGGAGAGAACCAAAGCGCAAGCATCTCATTTGAAGCCTATCCATCAACTGTTAATGTTGTAAAACTCAACCTCACATACACTGCTCAGGTGCCTGACTTTGCTGTGAGCACGGGTGATATTAAGGTGCCCGCAACCTTTGACTACTATTCAGGTGGCACTGTAAACATTACGGTGAGAAACATCGGGCCAAGGAACGGAATAAATGTTACAATTGTGGTTTACGATCTAAATCTGGATGCTAACACAGAAACAGAAATCAACCGCACCGTAATAAATATTCTGTCGGGGGATGTGATTTATCTTTCCATCCAGTGGTTGCCCTCATTGCCTGGTAATCACAGCATAAAGGTAGAGATTGACCCCATCAACCTCTTCAATGAAACAAGCAAGGCAAACAACATTGCAATCAGTCAAGGTGTATGGTTTAACCCATCTATCGAGATTATTGGCTTGAATATATCAAAGGACGCTTTGCCTTACGATGAAAATGTGTACATCAACCTCACAGTTAAGAACACTGGAAATGTAAACATGACAAACTTCGAGGTTGTTCTTGAAGATACCTATCTCCACCAGAGTTTCAGGGAATTCATAACCTCTTTGAACGCTAACCAGTCAGTGAATGTTTCCTTCAATTATCTTGTTGCCTCACCTGGAAACCACATAGTGAATCTACGTGTGGAAGTGGACAGAGTGTATGATGCGGAAACCTTTGTGCTGAAAGTTTATTCTCCGCCTGACCTTGAAGTCGACACGAACAACATCCAGATTCTCTTTGGAAATACTCCTGTTTACAAAGCGATGGAAGATACGCCATTAACAATCAATGTTACCATTGCCAACCTTGCAGACACACCTGCCCACAATGTTACAGTGGAGATATACAATGACACTTACCTCATAGCAAGTGTTGTTATTCCCAACATTCCTGCGCTCTCTACGACCGAAATCTCAATACCCTGGAATGCGTCAATGCCTGGAAGAATTCTTGTCTCAGTACTGAGATGTGAACAACCATATTTAGAAAAGAACACTGCAAACAACAATGCAGAGAAACTGATTGAAGTGATTCCACTACCAGACATCCAGATTTTAGATTTCTATGCTGAAAAGAATGGAAATAAGACTGTCAACTTTACTGCAGGAGACACAGCTATACTCTGGTTGAATATTTCAAACAGCGTGAATTATGCAATTGAGAATTTCTCTTTAGAGATATTCGCGGGCAACATCAGTGATGAGAACTTGATAGTGTCTGCCAATTTGTCAATAGACGCAAATTCTACATTGACAACAAACTTCACATGGATTGTGCATCTTGACTCAAATACCTCGCTTTATGCGGTTTTGAACAGAAACCACACAATAGTGGAGAAGAACTATACGAACAACATGCTCGACCTTAACCTAACAATTATTTCTGCCAAACTGCTGATTTCCATTGCACAGCTCCCCCTTACCTTCAACATTGATGATACACCCGTGGTTTCTGGCCAAATTCTAAGAGAGGCAACTGGAGAAGGAATTCAGGGTATAAATGTGAATGTAGTTATGTTCCTGAATGATGACATTGTGTACCAGCAGGCAGTTACTACAGATCAGAACGGCAACTTTACAGTAACACTGATACAGCTGAAAGAACCAGGCCAGTACAGAGTGGTGGTTTCCTGTCCAGATTACCCAGATGTAGAGGTATCCAGCACTTTATTTAGCGTTGAGAAACCAGTGCCGCCGCCTCAATTCCCATGGCTCATGGTCATCATTGCAATAATTGCTGTTGTGGGAGTCTCTCTGGCAGTTGTCTTCCTCTACTTCCGCAGGGCTGCAGGGAAGCTCGTGGAGTGCGGTGAATGTGGTGCATACATTCCAGAAAATGCAACCAAGTGTCCGAAGTGCGGTACTGAGTTTGAAGTCACAACAGTTAAGTGCAGTGAATGCGGTGCATGGATAGACGGAAAGGCAACTGTGTGCCCAGAATGTGGCACTGTATTCACAGGGAAGAAAGTTGAAGCAGAGAGTTACGAAGAAATGATGAGAAAAGAGTTTAATGCCTATGTTGAAAAATTCAAGACAGAGGCAAAGAAAGAGCTTGGTAAAGAGTATTCTGAGAGCGCGTTCTGGGCCTGGTGGAAGAACAAACCTACTTACAGGACCTACACGCAGTGGCTGAAAGAAGAGGAACTCAAGAAGAAAGGTGCCCTTAAGTGTCCACAGTGCACTACCCTGAATGAGAAAACTGCAAAGGTATGCTTGAAGTGTGGTTCTTCACTTGAAGGTGCAGAACTGGTTCAATCTGAAAAACTACCGGGCGTGAAGAGGGTAGAAATTTCAAAAGAAGAAGAGAAGGTAGGGAAAGCTGAAGAAAAGGGCCCAACCCCTCAAAAGATCGAAGAACCTAAGAAGACCGTTCAACCAACAGCACCTCCTGCACAAGTTCCTCCTGTAAAACAAGCAGAAGCACAAAAACAACCTCCAATACCACAAGCACCTCCAAAACCACAGGTACCACTGCCTCCAAAACCCTCTGAACCGAAAGAAGAAATGCCAACGCTTCCGATTCGTGGCGCACCTCCATCCTCACCAGAACAGCAACAACCTGAAAAGGCAGTTCTCGAATTCAAGCCGGAACAGGCATCGCCAGGAGCACCCAAAGTCGTTGTAATAAGAAAACCCACTGCAGCAAAGGTGGTAATTCCGAAAAAAGTGATCCGGAAGCCGATGGCACCGGGACAGGAAGGAGAAGCCCAGGAAATCCAGGGTGAAGAATCGCGGGACAAACAGCAGCAGCCCTAAAATCTTCCAAATATTTTTTCTTTACATTTAAAGCATTTCCCTTCCTTTATTTTGTTGTAAACAACTGAAAAACCTTCGCGCTCTATCAATGGTTCGTTGCATCTCGGACAGTATGTTATATCCGGTTCGCCCCACACATTGCCAATGTAAACATTTGCAAGCCCATTCTCCTTCGCAATTCTGTGAGCTGTTCTAAGTGTAGCTAGAGGAGTTGGAGATACATCAGTCAACATATAATCAGGATGAAATCTTGTAAAATGCACTGGAACCTCTGGAGATAATTTCTCTTTCACCCATTTTACAAACTCGACAAATTCCTTCTCGCTGTCATTGTAGGTAGGTATCACAAGATATGTCAGTTCTATGTGAATTCCGAGGTTGTAAGCAAGTTCACAGGTTTCCAGCACAGGTTTTAATTTCGCATGAACTACCTTAGCATAAAATTCTTCTGTAAAGCCCTTTACATCAATGTTCATTGCATCCAGATAAGGTGCTATCTGCTTGAGTGGGTCCTTTTCGATGTAACCGTTAGTCACATAAACACTCTTTATTCCGTTCTCATGGAGAAGTTTTGAGCAATCGTAGGTGAACTCGTACCAGATTGTTGGCTCGTTGTAAGTCCAGGCAACACCTGGAACCTTGTAGCGTTTCGCAAGTTTGAGCACATCCTCTGGGGTAGTTTTTTCAAGGTAGGAGTTTGAGGGTTTTGCCTGGGAAATTGTGTAGTTCTGACAGTGAAGGCACTTGAAGTTGCAGCCCACTGTGCCATATGAAAGAATTTCAGAGCCAGGAAAGAAGTGGTAGAGTGGCTTCTTTTCAATCGGGTCAATGGCAACAGAAGAATAAAGTCCATAGATGAGCGTATGTAGTTCCCCATCTCTATTTTCTCTCACACCACAAATTCCACACTTTCCATTCTGGATTACACAGTGATGAGCGCACAGATTGCATCTTACTGCATTGCTCTCCTTTTTCTCCCAGAAAAGTGCCTTCATTTTTAGCCCTTCATCACACCAATTGGTCGCATCTTCACAATCATCCTGGAAATGCCTGCATTGTGTGCAATCCGCACCACATCATCCACATCCTTGTATGCTTCTGGACTTTCCTCTGAAAGCACTTCCTTGCTGGCTGCCCGCACATAAATTCCCTGCTTCATGAGAGAATCTTTAACATCATTCGGTCTGAAACGCCTTATTGCCGCCTCTCTGGACATTACTCTGCCGGCACCATGGCATGTGGAACCAAAGGTTTCCTGCATTGCTGTCTCTGTACCAACGAGCAGATAACTTGAGGTACCCATGTCTCCAGGAATGAGAACGGGTTGTCCCACTCTTCTGTAAGGCAATGGAATCTCTGGCCTCTCAAGAGCGAATGCTCTTGTAGCACCTTTTCTGTGTACCACCACCTTCCTTCGCTTTCCCCCAACCTCATGCTCCTCTATCTTACCGATGTTGTGGCACACATCGTAAATCACATGCATATCCATCGATTCCGGCGTTTGTTTGAAAACTCTCTGGAATGCTTCTCTCACCCAGTGAAGGATTAGTTGACGATTAGCCCAGGCATAATTAGCACCGCATCCCATTGCCTTCAGATATTCTTCGCCTTCAGTTGACGTTGCTGGTGCACACGCAAGTTGCTTATCCTCCAGATGAATGTTGTATTTCTTTGCTGCATTCACCATCTTCGCAATGTAATCAGTGGCAATCTGATGCCCAGCTCCTCTTGAGCCAGTATGTATCATCACTAGTATCTGGTCTTTTGCTGAGATACCAAAAACCTTTGCTACTTCCGGCTCATAGATTTCCTCCACTTTCTGCACCTCTAGAAAATGGTTGCCCGCACCGAGTGTGCCGAGCTGGGGCATTCCCCTCTGAATTGCTTTATCACTAACAAATGAGGAGTCAGCAAACTTAAGTCGCCCATTTTCTTCGAGGTAATCAAGGTCTTCCTTCCAGCCATAACCCTTTTCCACAGCCCATTCAGCACCGAGGTCAAGCACCAGTTTCATCTCCTCATATGTTAACCTCACCTTTCCTTCTGAGCCAACACCTGATGGAACATTCGTGAAGATTGTATCAATCAACTCCTTTATCTTTGGCTGCACATCCTTCAAAGTAAGATTCGTGCGAACGAGACGGACACCACAGTTGATGTCATAGCCCACACCACCAGGTGAGATTATTCCAGTGTCATAGTCAAAGGCAGCGACACCACCGATTGGGAATCCATAGCCCCAATGGATATCTGGCATTGCCATCGAATGTGAAATTATTCCAGGCAAGGTAGCTACATTTGCAACTTGCTCCAGCGAGTTATCCTTTCGCACATCCTCAATCATCTTTGCGTCTGCATAAACTATCCCAGATACCTTCATTCCTGGCTTGTAGGATTGTTCTATTTCATACTTGTAATCTGTCAGTTTCTTCAATGGTCCATTCCATGTCATGGTTTTTCACCTTCCACAGTTCATATTAAATCTCTCAGGGTAGATAAATGTTCCGAAGATGAACATATAACGAGGCACTGGGTCTAAAGGAAGCAAGCAAATTTTATATAGAGTGTGGTGATTGGTAGTTTAAATGAAATCTGTGGTTGTGATTGTTGGCTTGCTCATGCTGATTGCAGGTCTCGGCATCTTTCCTTCCTCTTTGTCTGAAGGCAACGTTACAAAAGTGATTTCACCCAGGTTAGTCAGCACAGACATCGCACCCTACTGTTGGGGACTCGCCACTGGAGACATTTTTGGAAACGGGAGCTTCGTAGTTCTAGCTGGTTCCAACAACAAAGTTGTTGGACTCTCGCCTGAGAATGGAACTGTTGTTTGGGAATCTCAAGAATTAAGTGGTAATGTGCGAAAGATTGCGGTCGGGAATGTGACTGGAGAGAGCAGAGGTGAGATTTTTGTGGCTACTCACGATGGCCATCTTTACATAATAGATGCCCTAGAAAATCAAATTCTGCTCGACTGGGATAAATCTCATTTTACAAATGGTGCAATCTTTGGGTTGTGTATTTGTGACATAGATGGTGATGGGATAAACGAGGTCGTAGTGGGCACAGGCACAGCAAGTATCGCTGTCTACAACTACAATGCTGGTCTCCTTTTCATGAAAGGGTTGACAATGACCCAGGATGCTGTTTTCGAAGTGAAAATGGGGGATGTAGATGGAGACGGAAGAAAGGACATTGTTTTCGTGGATTGGCGAGGAAACACAGAAAGCACAGTGCGAGTTCTTGATTACTACTACGGACAGTTCACCCAAAAATACATAAGTCCTTATATCCCTGGAATTTTATCAGCCCTTACTGTTGATGACCTCAATGGAGATGGAATAGATGAAATTGTGGCTGGAAGTGGGGATGGTAGCATCTGGGTAATTTCAATCGGAAATGGCAATAACGGAACTACACAGATAAACAATATTTTTGTTGCCCATACCCAAATTTTTGGGGTCGCAATTGGAGATTTTGAAGGAGATAGTATAAAAGATATTGCTTGCACCACATGGGACGGCTTTGTGTATATCGTGGATAGCCAGACAAAGACAGTTAAATATGCGAATGAAAAACGTCAATCTGACATCGGAAACTCGAATAGTGTTCTTTTCTTTAAACCATTAAATTCAAGTAAGGAAGTTTTGGTCGCCACTGAATCGGGAATCCCAGACATATTTCCTGGCAAAGTGCTGTTTTACGCAACCAAAAATGTTGAGCTTTCGAGTATAACATACTCTCCTAGATTTCCTGAGATAAATCAAAATGTAATATTTAACGTAGAGATTTTAAGTGTATCTGCAAATACACAAATCGAAGTGAAACTTGTTGAAGTCTCCTCCAGTGCGAACCAAACTATAGGACTAGAAATTCTTAGAAATACCCATCCGAACACAAACTATTCACTTAACTTCACATGGATACCCGTTTCTGCAGGATATAAATCCATTAGATTGGAATGCAATGCCGATGGCGAAGCAATGAATAAAACCACTATCGTATGCGTTGCCGTCAAAATGGATTTCTCGATTACAATTGGGAATTACATCAAAAACAAAACATTATCACAGGAAAATGAGCTCATTTTGAATCTTACAAAAGGAGAAGTAGTAGAGGTTTCTCTTAGAATTACAAATAATGCGCCCTATACCCTATTTAATCTTGCCATAGAAATATTCCTGGGTGAGGACTTATTCATGACAAAGAGATTTGACATCTCTGGCACTGAAGAATTCTCTTTCAAATTAGACACATTTCTCATAAACAATACAACATTAAACCTCACGATTAAATCGAAGTTAATAAATCCACTAGACAATACGGAAAGTATCTATTCTGTCTATGTAATCTCCATTTTTCTAAAAAGCCAAGTTGACTACTCCATCTATGTCCGATATCTATTCCCTGCACTGTTGGTCATTCTTCTAGCAATTGGAATTTTCCTTCTAACCAGGCGAGAGATGAAAAAATATAGAAAACTTTGGCAAATTCCTGAGAATTTCCTCCGTAAAGAATAAGTGCAAGGAGTGAATACAGGTTTTTGAGTAGTATGGGATTTGTCTCTGTTGAAATGCTGGCTGCAGCGCTCCGCGAAAAATTAAAGGGAAAAGCATACGAGGAAGAGGATATTGAAAAGCTGGCTGAATATGTAATGAGCTTCTTCGGTTTTGAAGATAGAATTATTGACAACATGTTGAATAACGAGGATAGAGATATGTTCTACTTCCTGGAAGACAATGGAATCCTCAGGTCTGGCTTTGAAGATACCACTGTGGAGAAAGGGAAGCCCTGGCGTATTCATTACTGGATTCTTAACAAAGAGGAAATCTTCCGTATTGTTGAACAAGCAAACCAGAAAAAGAAAATTGCAGAAAACGAGATATATGCTCTCTATGAAAACCCAGACCTCTGGAAAAGGAGCGACGACAATCATGAATCTCAATGACCTAGTAATTGCCTTGAAAGAAAAAAGGAAATGGGAAGAAGCAACAGTAGAACTGAACAGGAAGCTAGAGGATGTTGAGAGACAGATAGAAACCTTCACAGAAAAACTCAAGATGCTTGAATTAGAGTTAAATAGAATGAGAGAGATGTTACACGCAGAACCTGCAGGCAAAGTAGAGATGAGTGCAATCAAACTCAAGGACGAGGTGAGGTAAATTGCAGCCAGCTGAGACATTTGCAGAAAGAGTTGCGGAACTAGAAAAAGAGGTCGAGGCTATTAAAGCGAAGCTCTCTGCACTTAATACCGAACGTGAAATTTTGCAAAAAGAGCTGAAAAATGCTATGAATCAAACTCTGTACTATGAGAAGTTGCTAAGAGATATGCGAAAGGAGTTTCGTCCTCTTACAATGAAAGAGCTATTACTTAGAATATAGGTGAGAAAATGGGTGTAGAAAGGTTTGGTGTTTCAGTCGAAAAGGATTTGCTAGATAAATTTGACGCCATGATAAAGAGCAAGGGCTACGCAAATAGGTCTGAGGCGATAAGAGATTTGATTCGAGATGCTTTGCTTGAAACTGCATCCGAAATCGAAACTACGGAGGGGTTTGGCACGTTAACGCTCATTTACGACCACGACGCTGGAGATGTGGTAGAAAAGTTGCTCCATCTTCAGCACGATTGGCATGATCACATAATTTCAACGACACACATTCATATCTCAGAACATCATTGTATGGAGATAATTGCAATCAAGGGGAAAATTCTGGAAATGAAAAAACTGGCAGAACACCTAAGGGCATTGAAGGGTGTGCTCCACGGCAAACTCGTAGTTATCAAAGCTGCAGATGAATAAACTCACTCGTATATCCAGGTTTCTGTGGCAAGTTTATAGTCAAAAATCTCCTCTTTCGTGAAAAAGAGAGCTATTTCTCTTTCGGCACTTGCCGGAGAATCGGAGCCGTGAATTATGTTTCTTCCAAGGTCGATTGAATAATCTCCTCTGATTGTGCCAGGGAGCGATTCCTGTGGATTAGTTTTACCCATCATATCTCTCACAAGCTTCACTGCATTCTTACCCTCAATAACCATTGCAATAACAGGTCCAGAAGTAATGTAAGAAACAAGCCCCTCAAAGAATTTTTTCCCTACATGCTCCGCATAATGTTTCTCTGCAAGTTCTCTCTTAATCCAGAGCATTTTCATCCCCACAATTTTTAGGCCTCGTCTCTCAAATCTCGCAATAATTTCACCACAGACCCCTCTTTGGACTGCATCGGGCTTAAGCATCACAAAAGTGCGTTCCATGGTTTCACTCCTTATTCTCTGCCTTCTTTTCTTTTGTCTCTTTTTCCTTTGCGGGCACCACTATCTTCTTTACTACTTTCTTTTTCTCCTTCTTCGCTGCCCCCTTTGTAAACACAGCTGTCCATTTCAGTTTTCTAGGATTCCTTGCAAAGTCGAGGAGGTTTCTCTGACATCTCCGTGAACAGAAATTGTAAATTGTGCCATCTTTCTTTATAAACATCTTTCCAGTTCCCGGCTCTATTGGATTTCCACAAAAAGAGCATGTTTTGATTGCTGGCATGTTTTCATCTCCTTACTTCACTGTGAGCTTTCTCGCTTCACGAGCAGTTTCTCGAAGGTGAAGTATATCACCTACTTGGACTGGACCGATAATGTTTCTGGTGATGATCTTCCCCTTGTCCCTTCCATCAAGAATCCTGACTTTAACCTGGGTTGCCTCACCAGTCATCCCAGTCCTTCCTATAATTTCCACAACCTCTGCATTTGCAGATTCATCCGGCATTTATCTCACCTGTTTGTCTACTTCTTCAGATTTTTGAGTGCTTGCTCAATTTCGTCCATCAGAGGTTTTGCCTTTCCGAAATCAACAATGGCAACAGAAGCGGACTGTTTTTCCAGTCCGACAGCATTTCCAAGGGAAACCTTGCTAGGCACATAGCCGTAGGGGATTTTCTTCTCCTCGCAAAGCATTGGAATATGGGCAAGGATTTCAGGAGGGTCTACATCCTCAGCCATGACCACAAACTTTGCATCACCACGTTCCAAGACCTTAGTGACTTCATTTGTGCCCTTTTTCACCTTGCCAGTTTCCTTTGCCATCTGCACCAGCTGATAAATCTTATCCGCAACCTCTTTTGGGGTTTCGAACCTCACATACATTGGTTTTGCCATATTCAACACCTCTTTCTGCTATCTTGTATAGCCTCATTATTCACAGGCAGAAGGGCTTACATAGAAATGGTATATATAACTTTGCTTCCAAGTTGGCACCAGGGCTCATTTTTTATTTCTAAATTTTTCCAAAATTTCAAGCAACTTCTCATCACTAACAAAACCCTCTTTAGTACCTTCTCGCTTCACCTCAAGAAGCACCTTTTCAATCTCTTCATCAGAAATCTGGATACCATACTTCTGTAGTTTTGCCTTAAGCACGCCCCTGCCAGAGTGTTTCCCGAGTAAAATTCTCCGTCCTCTTGCAAGGACTGAAGGAGAGACGGGTTCGTAGGTAAACGGATTATCAAGAACAGCAATTGCATGTATGCCAGATGAATGTGTGAAAATATTTTCACCAATCCAGGGCTGGTTTTTTGGAATCTTGAGTTTTGTATGTCTGCTTACAATTTCAGCTAATTGCTGGAGTTTTGAAGTTTCTATTCCTGTTTCTATACCCCGTAAGTACTTGACCGCCATCACAAACTGCTCTAGCGAGAGATTTCCGGCTCTCTCTCCTATTCCCATAACAGTGACAGCAAAAGCATCGGCTCCTGCATCAAGACCAGCAAGAGCGTTGGCACAAGCTAGTCCAAAATCGTTATGGAGATGAAGGGATAGAGGTATCTTGTATCTCTTTTTCAACTCTTTTACAAGAAATGATATTGCTCCTGGATCAGCACAGCCAACAGTGTCCGTGATGCCAATCCTCCCCACACCATGTTCATACGCAATCTCATAAATTTGATGTAGAAATTCAAGTTCTGTTCGCGTTGTATCTTCAGTGCTAAAGCAGACATTGAGACCCAAACTCCTTGCGAAATCAATGCTTTCCCTCGCCACTTGCAGGACCTCTTCTTTCTCCATCCTCAACTTCCATCGTCTATGTAATTCAGAAGTAGCAATAAATAGTAGCACGAGGTCTATATTGCACTCAGCACATGCTTCAATGTCTTCTTTCCTGCATCTTGAAAGGCCCAGAACCCTTGCATTCGTTGTACTCTTTACTTCTTTTATTGCATCTCGCTCTTCTTCCGAAACTGCGGGATATCCAGCTTCTATTTCTCTCACTCCTGCATCCACGAGTGCATGGGCAATTTCCAGTTTTTGCTCTTTTGTGAAGGCAATACCTGGCATTTGCTCTCCATCACGAAGTGTGGTATCATAGATAGTTATCTTTCGTTTTTCTTTTGTACAACTGTTGTACGGGCTCAGGGCTGAATCCATTTTTCCTACCCTTTTTTCTTTTGTGTTTCTAGCGCTGAGGAGGAGATTTGAACTCCTGAGGGCTTTTGGCCCACTAGATCTCGAGTCTAGCGCCTTCGCCAGGCTAGGCTACCTCAGCACATAGCTTTGGGGAATTAACCCTACCTATTATTCAAGAAATTAAAGTGCAGGTGCCGGGATTTGAACCCGGGCAATTAGCTTGGAGGGCTAATATCCTAGCCAGACTAGATCACACCTGCTTGATTTCTGAAATAATGAATAGTATATAGAGATTACGATTTTACTATCTGGCATCTTGGCATCAAGCCTCTTCTTCCTCCTCTCCTTCTTCCTCTGTCACTGCCTCTTTCCTTCTCCCAAACCGGTGAAGAAGAAGCATGTTAGCTGCTTCCATTATGTCATCCTGGGTGACATGGTCTCTGCCTTCGAATGCTGCATTTGTTCTTGAAATCTCATCCACGAGTACATCCACATTGGTTCCCTGTTTGTCAAGAACACACATCCTTGCAATCACAGCCATCATTTTGTTCGAAATTGTCACCGTTGGAAGAATTGATCTTGCCTTCATTATCTTGGCTGTAAGTTCCTCCTCATCCTTTGCATATTTCTCTCTGAACTTTTCAGGGTCCTTGTTAAACTCACGCACTCTCTTTATAACTTCAATTCTCTGTTCTAGGTCCTTTATTGGTTCAACATGCACATGAAGAGCCATCCTGTTGAGAATGTGAAGAATCTCCTCCTCTTCAGACCTCAAATTCTCCACAACAACCATCGGGTGTGAATTGTTAAGTTTCTCTGTATGAATACTCAAACAGGCATTGTTCAGAACTGTGTCGATTAAATATGTGGCCTGCCCATTTTTTGAGAATATGTTACCAGTAAGATATCTATCTTCCTCCCACCATTCTTTCAGAACAACACCAGATGTGGCATCCACTGAGATAATCTGCTCCTTTATTTCAGAAAGACAGTGAGCAAGGCCGAGCACGGCTGTGTATTTCCCATTCCCCTCATTTCCCCAGATTAGCACACCACCAATCTTTGGATTTATAGCACTCAAGATGAGGGCGCGTTTCATGTTTTCCTGTCCCACAATTGCAGTGAATGGATAAGGGGTCTTCTTGATCTTCCTACTCAGAACACCATACGCCCCTCTCTGTAAAAATTTGGCTTTGATCTCTGCTTCAATTGTCTTTCGCATCTCCTCAACTTTCTTGTCCAACTTTTCCTGGTATGCTTTCTCAAGGCCCTCCTGTTTTTTCTTGTATTCTAATTCATAACTTTCCTTTAATTGTTCTGTCTTCTTCGCAAACTCAAGTTCCAGTTGCGACCGCATTGCATTCTCCATTTTCTTAATCTCGTTCTCCATTTCCTTTTCAAGACGTTCTTCTTTGGTTCTGTATTCAATCTCCAGTTTGTTTCGGAGTTCCTCCTCATGTTTCTTGAACTCCAATTCCATCTTCGCTCTTATCGCCTCCTCTGCCTTTCTTATCTCTATGCTCATTTCTCTTTCTCTTTCTTGTTCCCTTGTTTTAAATTCAAGGTCAAGTTTGGCTCTGATGTCCTCCTCTTTTTTCTTAAGTTCCAGTTCCATTTTTGAGCGTAGATTGTTTTCTGCATCCTGAAGTTTCGCGTTCATCTGTTTTACAAGTTCATCCTCTTTCTTCTTCAGTTCCATCTCGCTCTTGGTTCGTAATTCCTCCTCCTTTTTCTTAAGCTCCAGTTCCATTTTTGAGCGTAGATTTTCTTCTGCTTTTCGCATTTCTTCTGCAAACTTCTGAGCGCGAGCCTCTTCTGCTTTCTTCGCTTCCAACTCATAATTTGCCTTCAATTCATCCTCTTTTTTCCTCAATTCAAGCTCAAGCTTCGCTTTCATTGACTCTATCTCTTTTTCCATTTCTTCTCTGTATCTTTCTTCAATTTCTTCTTCACTCTCCTTGAGCTGTGTCTCAAACATTTTCCTGAGCTCTGCTTCTTTTGCAGCGATCTCAGCACTCATCTTTGCTTTGCATTCCTCCATTGCTTTAGCCCTAATTTCTTCTTCCCTCTTCTTAAAATCTTGCTCTAACTTGGAAATTACATGGGCCTCAATTCCTTTCCGTAGAGCTTTTTCACGCTCAGCAAATTCCTCCTCAAGCTTCTTCCTAAGTTCCTCACTTTTTTTCTTGATACCTTCTGCAATCTTTTTCTGGATGAATTTCATCTCAACATCTTCTTCGGACTCCATTTCTTCTTCAGGCATAATTCACCACAGTCCTCCAAATACTTCCAAATACTTATTTGTATCGGAATACCTAGAACTTCCACTACATATGCAGGAATTTCCTGTTGGCTTCAAGCATCCTGTTCTCCTGCCCAAGAAATTCTGCAAAAGTATAAATTTGTTTATGACCATAAACTGGTGCACATCGTTCTTTGTAAGAAAGGTCTCGAAGGAGATGATGGTCCAGGACTATTTTTGCATTTGTTTCCTCAATGATTCTCACAAGGTTTGCATTGGCTCGCTCCAAATCCCTTGCACTGAACTTCCAGCCGAGAAAGTAGGAAGGAGGTCCATCTATCACTAGAATCTCTGGCTCCATCTCAATCAAGACATCTGCACTATTTTCCACAATTGGGCCCTGGACATCTGAAGCATGCACAAAAACTTCGTCTTTCTCCTCTACTCTCGTTGCAATAACGAAACCCAACCTGCTTTTCTCATTTCCATGAGGCAATGGCTTTGAAAAGGAAATCTTCGTGTTACCTATGGAAAATTCCTGTCCATCACAAACTACAAGCTCTGCTTTCCCTTTGAATTTCTCAAAAAAGAAAGCTGCCCTTTCCTTCTGGCTCCTGTTTATGTTTTCCTCAGGGTCTTTCACAAAAACCTTTTTTCCAACCCAGAAATCCTCGTCTGGGTCGTGATGGTCATAATGGTAGTGGGAAATAACAAAGGCATCGCAATTTTTTGCAATTTCCCTGATTTCTCCCTTAAATTTATCCAGTGCCTCCCATTCTTCCGCAGCAGGAGGCAGCCCGTACCTGCTTGGCCCGAGTGCAGCACTCGGGTCTATCAGCATCGCTAAATCCCCAGTTTCCACATAAACACAAAGGGAGCGCACACCCATTGAATCTGAGCAAACTGGCTTCACAATCACTTTTTCTTTTCCTCCTTCACCTTGATGTCCTCACTCACATCCGCAAGTTTCTTTGCTAGTTCCAGATAGAATCCGTCGAAATCGAGTGTTCTCCTTATAACAAGCTTTGCAGCATCTGCACTGCCACCACCATGCATGCAACCAGGGACACCAAGACCCATTGTGGTGTATTCAATCAACCTAGCAATTTTCAAGCGAGATTCAGCACTTGCCCTTGCCCTGCAATACTTTTTCACAAGTTTCCCTAGTTCTGGATGTGTAAAATCCTGGTAGGAGGGGACACAGCCGACTTCTCCGATACCCCCTGCTATGTCCTGGCAAATGACTGATTGTTCGTAAGGCAGGGTTGCCACATGGACTTTAGTCACAGATGAAAGCAGGAAATCAGGGAAGAAGGCACCGCTCTCATGCTTTTTTCCAAGGGCACAGGCAGCAGCTCCACAACCAAACAGCGTTTCGTTCATTACACCCATCTTTGTCAGTTTTTCGTTGAAGGGCTTACTTCCAAGGCCATTAATGTGGGCCATTGCCACAGCAGACGCTATCTTTATGTCTCCCTGACCAGCAACACAACCACCCATTGTACTCCGCTCACAGGCAGCAAATCGCATCACGCAAGGGCCAGCAAACTCAGGAGTATCCATGAAGAAAATTCTGTCTTCTGGAACAAAAACATCGTTAAAGAAAATCCAGCTTTCAGAAACACCGCCTTTTTCACAACCCTTGTCAAAACCCTCCTCAAGTTTCCTTGTATCTCCAGTCCGCCTGTTTTCTATCAACACGAGATTTTCCGCATCCCTTGGAATTGCAAAGGCGATTGCATATTCCTTCTCATCCTCTTTGAGACCAGTGGTTGGCATCACAATCAACTCGTTGGAGGCAACAGCACCTGAAATCATCACCTTTGCACCCCTTACTACGACACCGTTGCTCCGCTTCTCAACCACATGAAGGTATGCATCCTTGTCTTCTTGCTGGCCTGGTGAGAATGCCCTGTTGCCCTTTGCATCTGTAATTGCACCTGCAATTGCCAGGTCATTTTCCTGAGCATACGCCAGCCATTTCTTAAATCTTCCATGGTAGTCAGTTCCATACTTTTTATCAATTTCATATGTGGTTGCCCAGAGTGCATTGATGCCGCTCCAGCCAACACATCTGCCACCAGTGCAAGTCCCTGTTTGCTGGAACATCAACCGCTTGATTTTGATGTTTGCAATGGCATCATCTCTATTCTCCATCACTGAAAGGTACCTGTTGATTTTTTTACCAGTTAGATTTGAGTTTGTCGTGAGCAGGTCCTGGTATTCTGGCATCAGTGCCATTTCATAGATTCTTGCCACACCCTTGATTGTGTATTTTGTTGTGCCATGGGCTGTCACATCCTCAATCAACTTCCCGAACTGGTAGACATTACTCCGCATCTTTTTGATGCTCTCAATATACTCCTCTGCAGTCTTCATGATTGGGCAAAGACACCATGTGAGATAAAGGTTTAGGTGGGTGCATTCTGAAGCTGAAAATGTAGCTCTGCAATAACCTTAAAATACTCTTCCACATTCTATTCCATCGGTGTTTGGATGTCATCAGGAGCTAAAAGAAAGACCAGAATAATGGTAGATAAGGAGAAGTGCACTGGTTGCAAGGCCTGCATGCTCGCCTGTGCAGTAAAACACACTGGAAAATACTCTCTATCCATGGCAAGAATCTGGGTGAATGAAATTGATGAACTTGAAGTCGTGCCAAATGTCTGCAGGCATTGTATCTCTCCTGCTTGCCTGAAGGCATGCAATGCTGGTGCAATCAGAAAAGAAGGGGAGGTTGTGATTTTGGATATGAAAAAATGCACTGGTTGCAGGGCTTGCATAGATGCCTGTCCTTTTGGTGCAATAAAATACTCAAACAGGCTAAAGAAGGCACTGAAATGTGACCTCTGTGACGGAGACCCCGCATGCATCAAAGCATGTATAACTAATGCCCTTTATTGAGGTGAAAAAATGTATGGATACACAGGCAAAATTCTTGTTGCGGATTTGTCAAAGGAAAAAACCTCTGTTAAGGAGCTTGAGCGAAGCAGAGCAAAGAAATATCTTGGCGGTGTCGGGCTTGCCGCAAGCTTTATCTGGGAACTGACAGATGCAAAGACAGACCCATTGCAGCCAGAGAACCCACTTATCTTTGTAACAGGGCCTGTCAATGGCACAGGTTTCCCACCAACTGGAAGGTTTGCGGTCTGCTCCCTCTCTCCATTGACTGGAATCTGGGGTGAAAGCCATTCTGGAGGTTTCTTCGGCCCGATGATGAAGTATGCTGGCTTTGACATGCTCTTGATTACTGGCAGGAGCAAGGAAGCGGTCTATCTTGCGATAGATGATGGGAATGTGGAATTGAGAAGTGCTAAGCATCTCTGGGGCAAAGATGTCCTGGAGACAACGGATAGAATTAAGGAAGAAATGCCTGGTGCAGAGGTTGCCTGCATTGGTCCAGCTGGAGAAAATCTTGTGAAGTTTGCCTCAATCCAGGTATGCAAATACCGTGCTGCAGGTAGGACTGGCATGGGTGCAGTGATGGGGGCAAAGCATTTGAAGGCAATTGCTGTCAGAGGCGAGAATGAAATCAAGGTCTACGATGTAGATAAATTCGTGGCTTTAGTTGAGGAAGCAAGACAAAGATACACGAAGGAGCGGTGGGGAATTGCCGCCCAGGAATCGCTTGGAAAGTATGGAACCACATCTCTGGTTGAGGCAGAGCAGGAGATTGGACGCTTGCCCACAAAGAATCATAGCACTGGCATCTTCAAGGATTTCGACAAGATTGGTGGCGAAGCAGTAAGGAAGTATGTGCGAAAGAAACGAAAGGCCTGCATGGGCTGTGCAATCCAGTGCAAGTATGTGGCGGTTATCGATGCTGGTGAGTTTGGTGGCACAATCACAGAGGGGCCTGAGTATGAGACGCTCGTGGCTTTTGGCTCTGATGAACTCAATTCCAGATTGGATGCAATTGTGTATGCAAACTACCTTTGCAACAAACTCGGTCTTGACACAATAAGCACGGGCAAGAGCATTGCATTTGCAATGGAGTTGAGTGAAAAGGGACTGATTAACCAGAGCATAAAATGGGGCGATGTTGAGACCATGGTGAAACTTGTGGAGGACATTGCTTACAGGCGCGGCTTTGGCAATGAACTTGCAGAGGGTGTCCGAAATCTGGCTGCAAAACTTGGTGCCGAGGCAGAAAAACTCGCAGTGCATGTTAAAGGGCTTGAAATGTCTGGACAGGACGGAAGGGCACACAAGTCAATTGGCTTAACTCACGCGATTTCTGTGAGAGGTGCAGACCACTTACGAAGCATTTCCTGTCTTGATGAACTTGGGTATGTGGATATAGCAAAGGAGCGATATCCTGAGGATGCAAAAATAATTTTAGATTTGAGAAGTGAAAAATTGAAAGGAATTTTAGTTGAGGACATGGAAACAAACTATGCGATTGTGGACTCGCTCATCATCTGTAAATACGGCACGATGTGGCCGCCAATTTTCTACTATTCAGATTATGCACGCCTGATTTACTACACGACTGGCTTCAAGGATTATCAAAAGCCAGAGAATGTGAGAAAATTGGGAGAACGCATCTGCTTGCTCCGTAGAGCAATCAATGCAAGGCGAGGAATCACAAGAAAGGACGATACCTTGCCATACAAGCAACTCCACGAGCCAATGCCTGATGGCCCTGCAAAAGGAGAGGTTGTGCATCTCGATGTGATGCTGGATGAGTTCTATGATGCAAGGGGCTGCACGAGAGATGGAAAGCCAAAATACAGCAAGCTCAAAGAATTGGGAATGAAGCAGGTTGGTGATGCACTGGCAAAGGAAGGGATAATTTCAAAAGAGCATTGATTGCCATCTCAGCAACCATTATACCCATGAAATTATTCCCGAAAACATGGCAGTATTTCCTGATTTTGAGCCATTGGGCCTGGAGCACAAGGTGTTGAAGGAAGTGCTTCTGCATGCTAACCCTATAACTTCGGAAATGTGCTTCGGAAGTTTGTTTATCTGGAGGGATACATACCCTGCGTACATCTCAAAAATTGGAAATGGATTTGTGCTTAAGGGTGAAGAAGAGTTTCTGATGCCAGTATGTGAAAGAAATCCTGCAGAGACAGAGAAGATTGTGCAGGCGATTGAGGACTACAATAGAGCAAGGCAAAAAAGAACAGTTTTCAGGTTCACACCAAAGGACTGTGCTGAGTTTTTGAAGCAAAGAGCGTATGAGATTGTGCCAGATAGGGATAACTTTGATTATCTTTACCTTACAGAGGAGCTTGCAACACTGCCAGGACAAAAATACTATAGCAAGAGAAAGGACATAAAAAAATTTGTTGAGAAAACTGGTGGAAATGCTGTGTTTGTTGAGTTAAAACAGGAACATCTTGAACAGTGCCTTGCACTCAATCTGAACTGGATTGTGGAGAAAGAGTTGAACAATGACTTTCATGTGATGGCAGAGCATCGAGCACTGGAAAGAGCTGTAAAGCATTATTTTGAACTTGAGTTCATTGGCTATGCGGTGCTGCTTGATGGGAAGGTTGTGGGCTTCACAATTGCAGAGCCATTAAACAAGGACACCGTTGTTGTCCATTTTGAGAAAGGAGATTATCGTTTGCCAGGAATATACCAGTATATAAACCAGAAATTTGCAGAGGCAATGTTAGGCAAATTCGGATACATCAATCGGGAACAGGATTTGGGGATATCTGGCTTGAGAAAGGCAAAGGAATCATATCACCCGATTACCATGGTAGAAAAATACACATGCACGAAAGAAACATGAGCACTTTCACTCCATATTTTGTTTAAAATCTGTGTGAGCCAGAATTCATAAATCAACCAAAGAAAGCACATTCACTTTCACTCACCCCTGGTGTTGAGATATATAAACCTCCCTGCCCATACAGTTATTGGTGATAAAAAATGCAGGAAGAATTTGACTGGTGCTCCTGGGAAGAAATCTACAAAGCACTTGGAGTAGAGGTTTACCCCGCTGAAGAGGCAGAAGTTGCGGAGTAACCTCTCCCCAACAAATCCCAATGCTCCCATCACCTTCATCATCCCACCCTTCTTATTTTTTTCAGGTGATGTGGCAACCTACTGTGTTACCCCCGAAAAATTAATGTATTCCCTTTATCTCCCCCAACTAAAGCCGCGGTAACTCAGTTGGGAGAGTGCCAGACTGAAGATCTGGAAGCCGCCGGTTCAAGTCCGGCCCGCGGCACTTTTGCAATGCTTCCCTGTGTACTCATTTGTTATTTTTGTTTAAGCATGAGGAAAGCCACAGCCAGCCCTATCAGAGCCAAGCCACAGACATATGGAAACACATTGAGATAACTTCCAGTTGTGTCTTTTATATAGCCTGCAAGCAATGGCCCTGCAATTGCCCCAGCCCCATAGGCAACGAAAACAACGCCATAGCATCTTGGGTAGTCCTTAGTGCCAAAGTATGTGGCTGTTGCTGCAGGAGCAATTGCAAGCCAGCCCCCAAGGCAACCCCAGAGAATTGCAAAGGAGAGAAGGTAAATTTCCATTGTGGGCTTCACTATCAGTAGCAAAGCACTTAGTGCAATCAAGCCAAATGATAACATTGCTGTTCTCTGCGGATTAAGCATGTCCGTGAGTTTTCCGAACGCAGGTCTACCAAGCCCATTGAAAATTGCGAAGAAACCAACAAGCATAGCTGAAATTTCTGCGGGGACATTCACCTCGCCGCTCACTTGCTTTGCAATTCCGATTGCCATGAGTCCTGCAAGACAACCAATGAAAAAGCTGAGCCAGAGCCCATAAAATGTTGGAGTTTTGAGCATCTCTTCTCTTGTATATTCAGTTTTCTTTTTCTCATCTTTCTTTACAGGCGGCTGCCAGTTCCTTGGCTTCCAGCCAGATGGCGGAAATTTCATCGGTAAAGCCAGTAGGAAAATCAGGGCAATAAAAATCAACCCAAATATTCTGAGTGTTGACATTATGCCATATGCTCCGATGAGCCAGTTTGCAAGATTTGCGGTGACAAAGGCAGAAAAACCAAAACCGAGAACAGTTAAACCAACAGCAAGCCCTTTGTTATCTGGGAACCAGCGTGTTGACACTGCGATTGGGCAGCCATAGGCAATACCCACACCAATGCCTCCAATCATACCATAGGTAACATACATCATCTCAATTTGTGTTGAAAATGAAGCGGAAAGCCAGCCAAGACCTGTGAGCAAGCCCCCAACGATTGTAATTTTTTTCGGACCAAATTTTTCTATAAACTTGCCTGTAAGTGGCATCGCAATTGCGAAACAGGCGAGGAATATTGAGAAGGCAAGCAGCATCTGTGCATCAGATGGCCTTGTTCCTAACTCTCCAAAATATGTCTGAAGGGGTTTCTGGAACACTGACCATGAGTAAATTGTTCCAAGGCAGAGGTTGATTATCAAACCTGCAACAACAAGTAACCATCTTCCTTTCTCTGCATCCATTCCGAGAATTTTTTCATCAGACATTTAAGAGCACCTCAAGTCGGGAAAAGAAGGGGGATATAAACGCTTTCTCTAAACTCTCCTAAATCCTCTTTTTATATATCCACTGAGCATTTTTCCATACTGGGCTATCACGCTTCCAACTCCTCTGGAATTTCCATAAACTTCCACATCGCCTTTGCTAATTTGCTCAAGCAAATTCTCGACTTTCTCTGCATCAGCAACCACATAGCTCGTTCCAACTTCCTCAATGCTGTGGGCATCGGAGCCTGCACTAAAACCTTTCTTTCCTTGCTCAGCAATCTCTCTTGCCTTTCTATTCACACCAGCACTGTTCCTTGAGTTCTGCACCTCTATAGCATCGCAGTAAACTCGTTTAACTAAATCACCAATCCCAGAAACAAATCTGTATGGATGCGGGATAACCACGAAGCCACCAGCATCTCTAATTTTTTCAATCGTTTCCTCAACTGAAAGCCCTTGCTTCACCTCAACATCCAGATTGTAGCCAATCACATGCCCTGCTTTCGTGCTCACCTCAATCCCTGGCACAACAAAAACGCCTAGAGTTTTTCCAAGCTTCACACCATGCAACGCACCTTTTATTCTGTTGTGGTCCGTAATGCCCACGCCAATCCCGAGCTTTCTTGCATATCTCAGCAATTCCAGAAGCTCAATTTTTGAATCCTGCGAATACACTGTATGCACATGCATATCCACTTTCACTCAACCACCCAGCACACTTGAAAAAAACTTCACAACATCACCATCCTGCAGGACATAACCACGCTCAACTCTCCTGCCATTAACCACGATAATTGCTGTCTCCGTCGCTTCAATTTTTCTATTAAGTTCTGGCATGTTTGCATTCAGTTCACGGAACACATCTTCCAATGTGGCATTTTTCGGGAGCGAAAGGTTCATCTCCTTCGCATACTCCCTGAAAGCACCGTAAAATTCAATTCTTATGTTTGGCATACTCGCTCATCGCCGTTTCCCATTCTTTGAGAAGGCCAAGTTTCGCAGCACATTCCTCTGTTGGCAGTCCATTTTCACTCCAATTTCTGAGCTGGTAATACTCTTTAAGCATCATTTCCAGATTTACAACCTGTCCTTTTGATGGTCCATCTGGCAATGGCTCTTTCAAAAATCTTTCTGGCAAGTAGTCAGAGCTAGCATCCAGACCCTCTCTTGCATTGAACAACCGCCTCAGATTCGCAATCCGCTCACCCACAAGCCCGAGTTCTTCCTTTGTGAATCTCATTCCAGTAACCGGGTAAAGAATTTCTGCAAAGTCCTCGAGCCAGAACACAGGTGGCCAGCCACAAGTATACCAGCAAGTTATCAGTGAATCACGGACAGCAAAAACATCCTCGCACACCTTCACGGCCAAAGCTTTGTGGGTTTCCGAGTAAGGATTGCATATTTCTGGTAATGTATGGGCTCCGAAACGATGCGCCGCTGCTTCCTTGTAGCCGAGCTGGTCAACTGTAACTAGTGAGCGGAGATGGTCAGCACCACGCACAGAAATTGCGTGTGTCAAGCCCACAGAACGATGGGCTCTGCCATCCTGGCCTGAGATTTCTAACCCCTTCACTTCCATTGCAAATTTTTCAGCACCAATTTTCCCAGCAACGGTTCGCATTCCCTCAGCCAGCAAATCACCGATGCCTTCCCTTTCTCCAATCATTTTCACGAGCTTCACAACTGCTTCACCATCACCCCATTTAATCGGAAACTCGCTCTTCAACAACCCATGTTCATAACATTCCATTGCAAAAGCAATCACACAGCCAGCAGAAATGGAATCCAAACCATATTCATTGCAGAGATAGTTTGCCTCCAGAATCTGTTCAAAATCAGAGACCATGCAGTTTGAGCCAAACGCCATTGTACCTTCATATTCTGGCCCACCAGAAATTGTTTTTCCTGCCCTGTAAACTTTCTTGCACCTTGTTCTGCAGTTAAAACAGGCACGGTGTTTCACAAAATATTTTTCTCGCAGATATTCGCCTGTAATCTTATCTGCATCCTCAAAAATGCCCCTTGAGTGGTTCTTCGTCACGAGTTCACCAATTGCTGACTTGTAAGCCACCAGAATGTTTGTGCCAATATTATGCAAATCATGGTTTTGCTGGCTCTTCTTAAGTTTCTGCTCCGCCTCCTCTATTTTCTTGATGTATGCATTTCGGTCATAGACCTCAAAACATCCTGTGCCTCTCACCGCAACTGCCTTCAATTTTTTAGAACCCATCACAGCACCAAGCCCAGTTCTACCAGCTGCACTCGCATAGTTTGTAATTATTGCTGCATATTTCACAAGTTTCTCGCCCGCTCTTCCAATGCCCATCACTTCGCAATCTGGCAGTGATTTTTTAAGCTTTGTCTCCACCTCATGCGTATTCTTTCCCCAGAGTTCTGTAGCATTCTTTATGCTTACCTCTCTGTCCTTTATTTCAAGATAAACTGGCTTTTCAGAAACTCCCTCGATAATTAGAAAGTCATAGCCGGCGTATTTAAGTTCTGGTGCAAAGAAACCGCCAAAATGGGATTCACTCCAGATGCCTGTTGCTGGTGATTTTGAGCAAACCACACCTCTGCCCGCAGACATCCAGAGTGTTCCTGTCAATGGTCCAGTTCCGAAAATCAACTTGTTTTCAGGTGAAAGAGGATTGATACCTGCCTTAACCTCATCAAATAAGAGCTTAGCACAGATACCAGTGCCGCCGATATAATTCTGGATTAATTCTTCAGGTAGCTTTTCTTCCCGCACCTTTGCTTCGCTCAGATTGACCCTCAGCATTTTGTTGTTGTAGCCCTTCAATCAATCCACCTCCTTAAGGGATAGCACTCCCTCTGGACAATGCTCAATGCATTTTGGCGCACCATTACACAAATCGCACTTCACTGCCTTTTTCAAAACAGGATGGAGTTTTATTCCTTCGTAGGGACAGGCACGGACACAGGCACCGCAACCAGTGCATTTCTCATGGTTTACCATAAGCACACCGACCTCATTAGGCGCGATTGCTCCAAACTTGCATGCAGCAAGGCAAGCTGGCTCTTTACACTGCCTGCAAATAACAGGATAATCCACATCTGGCTCTTCCTTCACGATTTTAATCCGTCCATGCTTCCAGTTCTGGCTCCCAGAATTGTACCAGGCACAGGTGGAGGCACATACCCTGCATCCTGAACAGCCATCACCTTTATACTCTACCTTTTTGTGCATACTCTATGGAATGAATAGAGGTATAAAAGGGTTCATGGAAGGCAGGAGTTCACCACAGATTCACTCCAAAAACTTTGAGGGAAAATAGAACTCCGATGCATATCAATGCAATTCCAAACCCTTTCTCTATCCATTTCCCAGCAGAGATGTACCTGTTCCCGAGTGCTGCTCTCGTGCCTCTGCTCACCGCAAGAAGAAGGATTACAGGGATTCCGTGCGCAATCCCAAACACAAACAGGAGAAAACCACTCATCAGCATCGTTAGTTGCTGGGTAAGAAGCAATATGAACACTGGGAAAACAAGGGAAATTGCACACGGTGCCCAGCCAACAGAAAACAAGATACCGAGAAGGAAGGCACCCATATAAACTGACCTTTTGGTGGTTTTGATGAAAAGATTTTTTCCTCCCTCCCGGAAGGTCTTTCGTTCCACTCTATCCTTTCCAATCCTCAGAAACATGGATTTAAATTTTTCTCCAAGCGAGAGTAAAATATTGGACCCCAGGATTATCAGGATTATCCCTGCAATAAGATAGAAAATCGCAGAACTCCCTGTGAAAAACCCTATTAAGGAAAGGAAACAGCCAAAAACAAAGAATATCAGTGCCATACCAATTGTAAATGCAACGCCAACCCAGAATCCTTCAAGCATCTCTCTTCTCGGATTTCTCTTTCCCTCTTTTTTCCCACCTACCGCTCCTCCATAGGACAGCATCGCCACGAGAAGCGCAATTGAGCACGGAGTAAAGGCTGTTATTAGACCAAGCAGGAATATTCCGAAGAATGTGATTTCATAGTTCGGAATATTCTGGCTCTGCGTCCACTCACCTGTCTGGATTTTGCGAATTGATGCTGCAAGTGAATCAGCACTCTGGACACCGTCAATTTCACCTTTTCCGATGCAATACACATGATATACCCATACAACCCGCAGTTCCATATCAGTAAGGACAAGCGTGGGATTCGAAAATGCACCGTCAATCGACCAGTACTTCAGGTAATGAGAAGCAACCGGATATGGCTCAAATTCCTCAAACCAGTACCAGGTAATGTTAACGCCGTACCAGTTCTCAACTATTTTCCAACCAGCTTCAGAGTCCGGGTTTTTCCTGATATTTATCGTGATTATACACACGCCTTCTCCCTGGCTCTCAATAAGCTTCTGAAGCTCCACAATCTGGGCCTTCATTTCCTTTTCACACTCAATGCATATCGGATTTTCGATACCGGTTATGTGGATTATGACAACCTTACCAGTGCAGTTTTCAAGTGAAAAATTATTTCCCCATACATCCACTGCAGTGAAGAGAGGTATTCTTTCTCTTTCGTTGCTCAGACTGTAAAACTGATGTGGAACTGAATTCATAGCAAGAGATTTGGAGTTAAAGTAGTAAATTGCATCTTTTATCCAGCCCTCGATCACATCGGACCCAGTAAGCCCTTCCCAGGAATGCCAGATTGTTATCAGGGCACCTGACCTATCTCTCATTTGAGAAACAATTATTGTGAGCGGGATGTATGACTGTTTGTCATCTGGGTCGTACACATTGAAAGCTTCAACTCCTTGGTCGTATGTACCGCTGCCATAATCCACGCAGAAGTCATGATAGTTGAGCTGTGAATATTCTGCATGGAGGGATTCACATATCTCTATTTGTTGACCACAAGGAGGACAGCCAGTGCTGTGTACCACAATAAGAACAGGGTTTCTCATAAGGTCTTGTCTCACCCAGTCAGGATGAGACACAGTTTTTCCACTGTTTGGATTGATTGCAGGGTATGTATTCCACCAATTGTAATTTCCTGATCCGATAACATATTGCGGTGTATATCCACTAAGCCAGTCACCATTTTCTTGTGGTTGCGAATTTGTGGAGTTGTTAATTTTACTGGATTGGATGGATGTATAGGCAAGGTATGCTCCAATTGCTGCAATGAGAAGCAGCGAAACAATGGATACCACAATAATATTTTTTTTCCCCATGCCGTGTCCTGCACTTTTTCCCCTTGCCTTACTCCCGCTCTTCCTTTCTTCTGCACGCAACCTTACCTCAACGGACTTAAGTTTCTCGTGGGAATGTAGTCCATGGACCTTCTTTAGATGTTCCAGTATGTTTTTTGTCTTTACATTTGCACCGCATTCCGGGCATTCAATCCATTCACCCAAGTTATCAGCACTAACTGGTTTTTCCCCTTTTTTGCTTCCACCTTTGCTGTATGACATTCCGGTTCGCCTCATGAGTATAGATAGCATATGTTGGCTTTATATATAGGTATTGATATTTCAAAAAAAATTGAAATATCGATAGATTTTTTTATATCAACGACGCTCCTCAGACATAGCCCAACAACTCCAAAGGTAATATATATCTGAATTCCATGTGTGGGTTTGATGCTAAAAGTGCCAAAAACGATAGAATACTTCTGCGAAAACTGTAAGGAGGAGACAAAGCATCGGGTGATAAAGGGAAAAATTACCGAAGGAAAGAAGCTCCGTTTCAAAGGCGTGATAAAATGCAGTGTTTGTGGGGCAACGAGAGAGGTAGAGATTGCAGAGGAGAAGCCAGTCATTGTGAATGTCAACATCAGTTTCGGCGAGACCACAAAGACAGAAAAGGTAGAATTTGAACCAGATGAGGAAATTGTGGCTGGAGAGACCCTTGTGGTTCTTGGAAGAAGAGCAAAGGTGACGAAGGTGGAGTTAGAGGACCGCTCTGTGAAACGGGCTGAGGCAAGGAAAGTGAAACGTATCTGGGTAAAAGATGTTGAGAAGGTGCGGGTGAAACTGGCGGTTAATGAAAGGAATATTACAAAGTCCTATGCATTTCTTGCTGAGCCAGATGAAGAGTTTTGTGTGGGAGAGATTCTGGATACGGAGGATGGAGAGGTTGTAATTACCTCAATCAAAACCAGCAGCAAACTTGTGAAGCGGGAGAATGAGCCGGTTTATGCAGATGAGATTAAGAGAATATTCTGCAGGAGAGTGACATGAAGGAAAGTGAGTGGAGTGCAGAACTAAAGAAAGGAATAATTCCGCTCTGCATCCTTGCCTCCCTGGCTAAGGAGCGAAAGTATGGGTTCCAGATAATAAAAGAGCTTCGAGAGCTTTCAGATGGATACCTCGACCTGAAAGAAGGCACGCTTTATCCTGCATTGCATCGCCTTGAGCAAAAAGGCTATGTGAAAAGTGAATGGGTAATTCAGGAACAGGGAATTCCAAGGAAGTATTATGTGCTTACAAATGAGGGCAGGGCTGCACTCCAGCAGTTGCTTGGAGAATGGGAAAAAGTTGTTAAAAGCGTGGAAAGGGTGGTGAGAAAATAGGTGCAATCGATGACTACTTGAAAAGTGTGGAACGGGCATTACTCCCTATTAGACCAGATAAAAGGAAGGAAATTTTGGCTGAAATCAGTGATGACATAAAAAGCAGGGCTGCAGATGCAGGAGTAAAAACACCAGCAGATGAGGAAAAGTTTGTGAGGGCTTTAGAAACACCTAAGATGCTTGCAAAGCGGTATGTCCAGATTTATGGAATTTCTTCCGTCTATCTATTGTTACTTTCAGTTCTTGGTGTTTTTCTGGCGTTTCTGTCGGTGCCCGTGATTCCACTTCCAGAGGGACATTATGTTTACCCAGAGAGCTTAGCAGCGCTTACAGTCCTTCTGCTCACAATTTATGTTGCCTGGACATTCATCCGCTTTCCCCAGAATTCCTGGGTCATCGGAAGTATGGTCTTCTCTGCAAGAATTGCGTTTTATTTGATTTATGAGTTATTATTTGAAGTAGGATTTGATGTGGTTGATGGGGCGCTCTTCTTAGTCACGACTGCGGGTATTGTGGCAGTGGGTTTTGCGGTACTCTATTTCTCAAAGGAGGAAAAAGCAGATGCATAGAGCGTTTATTGCTGTGGAAATTGAGCCAAGTGAAGAGATAAAGAGCATCTGGAAACAATTGCGAGAGACCGGTTGCGAGCTTAAACTTGTAAATCTCAACCAGATACATATCACACTCCGTTTTCTCGGAAACATTGAGGAAAAAGCGGTTGAGGAAATTTCTGGGGTTATCAAGAGTTGTGCATCTCCCAAAGAATTTGTTGTGAAATTGCGTGGAATGGGTGCCTTCCCGAACCTGAACTACATAAATGTTGTCTGGATTGGGATTTCAAATCCTGCAGAACTAGAGCGTATGAGCACCTGCATCAACGAAAAATTGCTTGAGCTTGGGTTTCCGAAGGAGGACAAGCCCTTTGCACCCCACATCACACTGGCGAGGGTGAAGAGCAAACGAAATCTGAATGTCTTGCAACGATTGATCAAGGAAAATGGTAACGGAAATTTCGGGGATATTCAAATAAATGCGATTTATCTTAAGAAGAGCGTTCTGACACCAGAGGGTCCAATCTACACGAATTTATACAGCCAAAAATTCGGCTAGCTACAATTCATCTATAACAAACTATTTATTCAGGGGTTTTTATATGCACACTAATGCAAGTGATACCGGGAAGCGATAAAGTCACGAACTCGAAAATGCTAAAAGGGATGTTTAGTGCTTATTCTGAGTTTTCTGCCAACATAAAGCTTTTAATAATTCTTTCCTTTGCTGGTGGGATTGGAGGAGGGATGACTTGGTTCATGCTTTCACTCTACATGCAAAGCGTCGGCTTTTCACTCCAGAACATCGGATGGGTAGGAGGGATGGGAGGATTGGCTACCACATTGACATATCTTGTGACTCCATTTATTGGAAACACAATTGGCAAGAAAAATACACTTTACATTGGCTATGGGCTAGGGATCTTAAGTGCAGGGCTCCTACTGATACTGGTTAATCTGCCACTTTACATCGTTTCGAGTGTTGTAGGTGGTATTGGTAGTGCCCTCGCAGGTCCTACATTCATCACAGTGCTCTCGAACATGTGCAATAAAAAAATCAGCAATTATGCATTTAGCTTTCAGTCATTTTCGCAGCAAATCGGGATGGCAATAGGAACTGTGATGGGAGGCATCCTGCCATCTGGCATAATGCAAATCTTCTCGTTAAATATCACTCAGGGATTCTGGTGGAGCATTCTTATTTCTATAATAATAAACTCAACTCAGATTATAGTTCTCTTTTTCACCCGTGTAGAAAATGGCATCAAGCTTGCCCATTTTTCCTTCAAAATCAAGGAACCGAAACTGATTGGAAAATTTGCAGTTACTCAGATGTTGATTGGGTTGGGTGCAGGGCTTGTAATACCTTGGTTCCCAATTTTCTTCACAAACAAGTACTTCCTTCCAAACTACCCTGACTTTAACACGGCTTACGCTGTAGCCCTCCCGCAGGTAAGTGCGATAATGACAATTTCTTCTGTTATAATGTCCTTCTCATTTCTGGTGGCACCTTTCTTTGCTGAGAGGTTTGGACAGGTAAAATTGATTGCCGGTAGCCAAGCAATCTCTGTGTTTTTCCTGTTCTCTATTCCATTTTCCCCATTTTTTGCATTAGCTGCGCTTCTCTACATCATAAGAACAATCTTAATGATGGTTTCCTCACCAATAGGCACATCTTTCATGATGACCACTGTAAAACCAGAGGATAAAACAAGTGCCAATGCTATTAGTATGTTTGCATGGAATGCTTCCTGGAGCTTTAGCTATTTTATTGGTGGAACTCTGTGGGAAATCTTTCCGGACTATGTGCCGTTCCTTCTCTGCTCTGCATTCTATCTATCTTCCTGCTTCCTATACTTTGTGTTTTTTTCTAAACTAGAAAAGAGAGAACACACAAGGGATTGAATGGCTTTAATTGATAAGACGAGACCTTGCATCAGGTACTGAGGAATATTAGCTTTCCTATGAAAATGTAAAAAAACTTAAATATGCTACTGAAGATATAGTGAGTTGTGGTAAGTGAAAAAAGGGATTATTATGCCCGAAGATGATATTGCAGAAATGAACCGTGCACTAGCAGAATTTACGAAAATTCCCGGTGTGGGACTCTCAAAGGCAAAAAAGCTTTATGAGAGTGGCTACAAGACACTTGATGACCTGAAGAATGCCCCTTTTGAAGAGCTCGCGAATATAAAGGGAATTGGAGAGAGTAGAGCCACCTTGATTAAGAAATATTTTGAAGAAGGAGAGGAGGAGAAATTAAAGAAAGAGACTGCCGTTGAACAGCAAGTTGATGCCACGGCAAAGAAGAGTGAGGTAGAAAACGAAAAAAGAAGCGCAAAACTTGAGATGAAAGAGAGCGAAACCGAGAGAGAGATAAAAGAGATGGAGAAAGAACTGGAGGAAGCAGAGAAAGTGCTTGAGACCGCTAAGGGACGAGAAACAAAAATAGTTATTGAAAAGAAGGTTGCCCCAAAAGAGGGAAAGATTAATGGGCTCAAGGCAAAGCCTATGAAGCAAAAAAAGCCAGTGAAAGGATTCACTGCGAGACGAATCGGTGCAGCATTTCTCGTTCTTGCGCTGATTTTCTCCTCAATTTTTGTTTTGTGGTATGCTTTCCAGCCAGTAGGTAGGATTAAGGTTGATGGAAGCATAGATGATTGGGAAGGCATTGCAAGATACACAGATACTCAGCCCGTGTTCAACATGGACATCAACCTGAACGAATACAGTGTTTACTATGAAAGCGATAGAGTTTACTTCTATGCTAAAGTATCTGGCAGTTTGTTCAATGGTGCTAACAATGGCTACGATGCTTTGATAATTTTTGTGGATACAGATGCAAATGCCAACACTGGCTACAGAATAGAAAATCTGGGTGCTGATGCGAAAATTGAAGTTTCTGGTTATGCGGGTGAAATCCGCTCTGCCGTTGCCTCAAGATTCATTGAACAGAGTGCTTCCTCAAAGCCAGAATTGAATTACAGTGCCTGGGAGAATGCTGGCGAGGTAAGAGTTGAAAAGAGCACAAACATTGTTGAGGGCTATGCCAAAATTGCTGGCTTGAACAACCCAGTGAGTTTGGTGTTGATGCGACACTACGAGAGCAGTGTTTATGCAGAGAAACGGGGCATGGCCCTAGTGAGCAAAACAGAAGGAAGTTTGGTGGTTTACCAGAATTTTATTGGCAATGATGTGGTGAATTCAGACGAGGATGTGCTTGAGCTGAGATTGATTGCAAAGGGCAAGGCGGTGCATGTGGAGAGTTTGAGCGTGGAGAATGCAAACCTGGATTTGCCAAAAAAAGATTTGGGAGTGAACGAAGAACTTACTGTGAGATGCAAGGCAAAGAGCCTGAGTGATGGCATTGCCTATACATTTGCAGTTTCCAGCGTGGACACAAATGTGCCCTACAGAATTGTGGGCAACGGTGGCAAGGCATACTTTGGTTCCTTACCTTCTGGAATTGTTATAGATGGTGCGTTTGGTGACTGGCAGGGTGTGCAGAAAGGTTTTGATGTGCCTGGTGATGCTGGTAAAAACATTGATTTGCGAGAGTATGCCAGTGCAATAACAAACAATGCCTACTTTTACATGGCAGTGGATGGCACAATGCTGGCTGGCTGCGAAATCCCTGTGCTTGGTGCCAGACCCCCAGTGCAACCAGGACCACCAACGCCAGTGGTGATAAAAGAAAATCTGGGCATGGATGTGGCAAGGGTTTACATTGATTTGATGAATTCCACAATCAACACCTTCAACCCAGCAATGATTTCCCATGGTTATTTGATTGAGTTACAAGGGAGGAATGGACAGGTTGTAAGTGCAAAGGCCTGGAAATGGGAGAATGGTGTTAAGGCAGAGGAAATCCAGAATCCAAACATTGTTCATGGTTTGAGCGATGGAAAAATAGAGTTCAGTGTTGGGCTTGACACATTACCAGGCACTGATGGAAACTCCAAATTCTACTTTGAGATGACAAATTGGTTGGGAGAGAAGGATGCAAATGAACTTGCTTACTGTACCATAACTCAGGAAACTACAAAATGGTGGCATCAGCAGGAAAATGCATTATTTATGGAGTCGGGTGGAAGAACAAGCAGTTCATTAGCTGGCGGAGATATTCGCTGCATTGCTGCTGGCGACATTAACAGGGATGGGTATCCTGACATTGTTTCTGGTGATGCTGGAAACTATGTGTATGTCTGGATGAACCCTGGCAAAGCGACAGTGTGGAGCCCCAATTCCTGGACGAGATACACTGTGACTTCAACAGCCCTTCCAGATTATGTGACTGGTTTAGCACTTGGGGATTTGGATAATGATGGTGATCTGGATATAGCTGCTTGTTGCAGAAGCAATGGGAATAACAATGTAAGAATTTATAGGAACGATGCGAATGGCACATCATGGTACGAGAGAGTGGTAAATCCTACCACAACCTTGAATCGACCAACAGACATAGAAGTTGGAGATTTTGATGGAGATGGCTGGCTTGACTTAGTGACCTGTGTGTCCAACAACCAAGAGCATGTGAGGATATGGCAAAATGACAGAACGCCATTCGACAGTGAGTGGGCCTCAAACGACATCACAGGGGATTATAATCAGCAATTTATGACACTAGATGTTGCAGACCTGGACATGGACGGGAACTTAGACATAATCGTCAGTGGAAATGAAAATATTATCAGAGGATTGAAAAATCCGGGAAGAGCTGTTGCGTTCACAACCTCACCCTGGCCTGTAATCGATGCTCTCACCACCATGACTGCAAATGACATAAGGGCATTAGAAACTGCTGACTTTGATAATGACGGCTGCATTGATATAGTGACGCTTGAAGGAAATGCAATGGTATGCAGTTTGGATGTATGGCGAAATCCAGGCTTTGCGCTTGCTTTTGACACTGGGAGCACATGGAAGAGAACGCAGATAAGTGATGTGGCTGGTTCTGAGGAAACAGGATACATTGAAATGGATTATCTCTGGACTGCGGATTTTGACAATGATGGCTGGATCGACATACTTGGGGGAAATTCAAGTGATGGTTCTCCCCCTTCCAATGTGTTTATCTGGGAAAACACGCATGAGCCATTTACCTCAAATGGCTGGGTTCTTGCGTTCGCATCAAACACATACAGTAACGGGGTAACTGATGCAACAACGCTTACTGTGAATGCGGTAGTCGCAGCTGACTTTGATAGAGATGGGGACTTGGACATTGCCTGCGGCGATGCCTCTGCAGATGCTCCAATAATCTGGAATAATTCACTGGTGCACCGGAACTTCGAATTTGTTTCTGGTGGCAGCATAGCAGGTTCTGAATTTACTGGTAATGTTACTGCTATGGCCTCTGGTGACCTTGATAACGATGGAGACCTGGATGTGGTCGTAGGGGACAATTATGGAAGGGTTTGGGCATACAACAACTCGGGAAATTCCAGCAACTCTCCATGGGACCAGTGGACCTCCTATGCAATTATCACAGACCTGCAAGATTCTATACTCTCCATAGCCATAGGTGACCTTGACAGGGATGGAAAACAGGATGTTGTGATAGCAGAGGCACTTGGTTTTGATGATTCAATAATCGTAATATACAGAAATGTAGACCCATTTGTGACAGGTGGCTGGAGAAATGAAACAGTTTTAGATAAATGGGCTACTGGTACAAATGCACCCGTAGATGTGGTGGACATTGATAAAGATGGAGACCTAGATGTTGTGAGCGGAGACGACCACGGCAACATTGGCTTATTCAATAATGATGGCACCCCCTTTGATGGCGGCTGGAGTACCTGGATTAACATATTCAGTGGTGGAAGTAAGATGAATGCCATTGCTCTTGGTGACCTGGACAGAGATGGAGATGTGGATGTATGTTCTGGGGATACTAGTGGGGGATTGCGAATTCATCGGTGTCCTGCCGACCCTTTTTCTGGCACATGGGATTTTTCCCTGATTGCGACGATTTCCGAAATAAGTGCAATTAAGTGCAAGGATTATGACATTGATGGAGACCTGGACATAGTTACAGGAGACAAAGGCACTACATACCAGATAAAACTATGGGGCAATCCAAATTCTTCTGGCAGGGACCCATTTGTATATCCATGGCTTGATTACCCAGATGTCTCTATAGGAAGTGCTGTCTTGAGCATGGATGCTGGAGACCTTGATAATGATGGAGATGTGGATATTGTCTGCGGTTGTGTTGGTGGTAATGTGACTGCAGTAAAGAACCCACTAACTGAAGGCACGCTAGGAATCCTGATTTCGTTTATCGGGAATGTAAGTGGAAATGTCACAGCCATTGTTCTTGCAAACCTTGACCCAAAATCGAATGATACACGCCTCCCAGCTGACCTCGGAGACCTTGATTTGATAACAGGTAACCAGAAAACAACAAACCTCCAGCCGTTGAGAACTTGGAGAAACATAGGGGCAAATTGCAGAATCAATGCGACGAGCACAGCACCAGAATCCTTGCTACCAGGGCAGGTAGAGGATTTGCTTGCAATTCGTGTGGTCCATAATGGAATTTCTGCAGATAATCCTATAAAGATAAAGTCATGGCATTTCCTGTTCCATGACCAGAACTTGAATCCACTTCAAGACGATTACATAAAAACTTTGTTTGATAATTTTCAAATTTACTATGAAACTGGAGTGGTAAATGGCTGGGATTCAACAGATGTGCCATTGAGCCAAATATCCGGTAGCCCAGCAATTACCACAGGTATTGTTAGCATTACAATTGAAGATGTCGAACCTAATGCTACAATTCCTGCACGAGGCATGTCTGTGTTTTACCTGGTTGTAAATCGGAGCTTGGAGTTGGCACCACCTGGTGTGACGCATTTCATCGTGCGTTTTGATCCTGATGGATATGCTCCTGACTTATGGAATTCTATAAATCAAACCCAAAAACTGAACCAAAGCGGGGCAACAGTGATGGAAACTGACCAAGTAGAAACTTCTAAAATCTCAGTAAATGAAATCGCGGTATTCTCCTCTAACATCCTTATTGTCTCTCCTCTGCTTCTCCTCGTTCTTCTGTTCAAAATGCAAAGAAATCGTAGGAATAAATTTAATACCCTGTAGTCCATCTAGGTACAATGAGAGTACTTACGAAGAAAGTTGCCCTTTTGGGAGATTGGGCGACAGGGAAAACAAGCTTGATAAAACGTTTCGTTCTCAACATGTTTGATGATTCCTATATCCAGACAATCGGCACCAAGGTTTCAAAAAAGACGGTAAAATTCTATGACCAGGATGAGCCAGTCGTTGTGAACCTTTTAATCTGGGACTTGCTGGGACAGAAAGAATACCATAGAATTCACAGAGAGGCCTACAGGGGTGTTGATGGCGCCATTCTGGTCTGTGACCTCACGCGGAAAGAGACACTCGAGAGTTTAGTCCAGTACTGGTATCCATCCCTGATAGATGTGGCTGGAAAGGTGCCAGTTATAATCGCAGGCAACAAAGCAGACCTGAAGCAAAACCTGGTGTTTGGGATTGATGAAATCCGCAAGGAGACAAGGAAACTGGAATTGAGCGATGGGATGTGCTATCTCACCTCTGCAAAAACGGGTGAGAATGTGGAGCAGGTATTTCACCTGATAGCAGAGTGCACAGCAATGCTAGATGAAACAATAGAATTGATGGAAGAGCTTGGAAGAATTGCATCTCTCCAGGAAACAGAAGGCGAGGTAAACACAATTGAAGATGCGACAGATTACATCATTGTTGACTTTGTGCGTGCAATCGGACAAACTGACAGAGGGATGGATATCGTGCGAATGGGTTTCAGAGAATGCGGACTTTCCCTAAAAAATCTGAAAAAGGAGAAGTTGAATGCCCTTGTGGACTTTCTTTACAAAAAAGAGATTGAGTTGAGCGTTCCAGAAACGGTTGCCAGTGACAACAGAAAGCGCAGGCGGGACGCAATTGCAGGGTTGAAAAACTAGGGTAGATAACCTTTGCACACAATGTAAATCTCAGAGCTACTTTTTCTACTTGCATCTGACTTGTAGCCCTTCACAAGTTCAAATTTGGCACTGAATCTTCTTAGTAGACCTTCGTACATATCCCCTTGGAACACCTTTGCCACAAAATTTCCGCCTCTAGCGAGAATCTGGCATGCAAACTCAAATGCGTTCGTTACTAACTCAACTGAACGAGCGTGGTCTATAGAGTAATTCCCGCTTATGTTCGGAGACATGTCTGAAAGCACCACATCCACCTTGTCTTTTCCACTTGCATTGACGATTGCATTTTTCAGTTTTTCCCTTGTTTCCTCTCTCAAAAAATTCCCACGAATAAATACAACTCCTTCCAGTGGCTCAATTTCCTGCAGATCAATTCCGAAGACAAAGCCTGTATCTCCGACGAGTTCTTTTGCGACCTGAAGCCAGCCACCAGGTGCACAGCCGAGGTCCACAACCAAATCTCCTTCTCTTATTATTCCATACCTCTCCTGGATGTACATCAGTTTATAAGAAGCCCTGCTTCGATATTGCTCCTTCTTTGCCAGACGGTAATAATAGTCTCTTCTTCGCTCACGCAACCATTTCCTTGCCAAGGTTCACCGTCTGCCTTAAATGTTTTTCCCTATAGCCAGCAGGACATGTTCTGCAAACTGCTCTTCGGGTAGGGCACCCTCGAATTCCACATCGTTGTTGATAACCACTTTCGGAACACTGAACACTCCGTACTTTTCTGCAAGTTCTGGAAACTCACTTGCCTCAATCATTTCCGCTCGAATTTTTGGATTCTCAAATGCAAATTTGTGGGCGACACGCACTGCAGCAGGACAGTAAGGACATGTTGGCGTAACAAAAACCATTATGTGGACATCCTTATCTACCTGCTTAAGCATCTCCCGCGTCTTTTCATAGAGTTGTGGCTTCTCGTCAGAAATTTCAATTATGTCTTCAATAAGTGTGGTGAATTCATAGCCAGCTGGCACTCCAAAAAATACCGCCTTTCTGTTTCCTGCTTCAAGCACAATTGCAGGTGTTTTGTCAATTCCATATTTTTCAGCCACATCCTTGTTTTTCGCAATATCGTAGTCCTCGACCTTGACTTTCTCACTCAATGCTTGCACCTCTTTTGCAATCTCCCGAACAACTCCACAATATTCACAGCCATCATCCTTCGTGAACACAAGCATCTTCACATCCGCTTTCAGTTTTCCAAATTCCTTTCTGATTGTTTCCTTATCCTTATCTGTTATAAGCCCCATGGACTCACCACTGCTGCAACAGCAATCGGTTATTTAATATTTTAGATTGCATTATTGGAAATTGAATGAAACTCATAGGGATTGCCACAACGAATGTACCAGTTTACTACGAAATTCTTAGGTTGTTGAAGGAAAAAAACCTGGCGTTTGAAGTTCTAGTCCCTGGAGAAGAGATTCCACTGCATGTGGGAGTGGTCATCACTACCAAGGAAGAGCGGAATTTGATTGATTTTGAAGATGTGGTTACCTACGACGGAGAGCCAGAAACCACTGTGCTTGAAGCGATGAAGCTGTTGATGGGAAAGGAAATCATACATGAACTTGTTGTGGGGATAGACCCAGGTGAACACATTGGAGTTGCTGTTGTGGGCGACGGTGTGGTGCTTGCCAGAGCAACAGTATTCTCTGCCGATGCTGTGGTCGAAATGGTCAAGACCTACCTGAAGGTTTTCAAGGCATTTAGAAAACTCCTGAGGGTAGGGCATGGAGACATCACGAAGAGGAACAAGATAATATCTGTGCTCTGGAAATTGAAAATTCCAATTGAAATTGTTAACGAGCAGGGCACGACCACAATAACGCAGGAGCCAGATGTCGAGGCAGCCGTGAGAATTGCAATGCACGAGGGGAAGGACATTTCCTCAAGACCAAAGGTGGAGCCAAGTGCTGGTGAACTCAGAAACATTCAACGCATCAGCAGGATAAAGAGCAATGGGAAAATCACAATTTCAAGAAAGTATGCAAGAGAAGTAGCGAGAGGCGAAATCACAATTGAAGAAGCAATAGAAAAACAGATAAAAAAGAAAAAATAAACGAAATTATTTGTGTTTTCGTATTATTACATAGGCAACTGCAGCGAGTCCCACTAAAGCAACTGTAAGCACGCCTGCTATCATCACAATTCTGAATACATTTTTTGCATCAATGTCCTGTATTGTGAACATTGCTGCCTCTGTGCTTAACCCAGGGTCATGGTAGATCGTGGTTCCTTGGGGATAAAGGAAGGCACCTTTCACACCGAAGCCCCTGAGATGCCCGTTGGCATACTGGAAAGCAAGTCGCTCCCAGGCGTGGACTTGGAACAACATCGGTTTTTCTACGCCATCCACTGTCACATTGTTCACCCATCTGAAGACACCAATTCTCTGCCAGTTGTCTTTGAACGCGATTGCGTCCCTTGTTATTGCCCTGGGTGATGTAGGACCAGTGCTTTCATTTGCAATTGATTCATTCCCTGCATTCGCACCCATCCTTCCATACTCTGCATGGAGCCATTCTGCCACCTTGTTGTGCACATAGTTGAGCACCACTATTGTTGTACCCATAGCCAGAGCACTTTTGTTTGTGGCAAAGTCCCAGCCCTCAATGAGATGGTCATACTTGAAACTCCCGTTCACAACCCCACTGGAGTAATTCTCGTATCTCAGGAATTCAGAATCCACAATCTTGTTGTTGTCCCTTCTGTCCACTGTCACCTTATACCATGGCACATCGGTTATTGTCTTGTTTTCAATGCTCAGGTGAAGATGGAAGGTGAGCGAGATTTTCTCAAGCACACCCGCAGGTGTTTCGCTGTTCAGATGCGTATAGGTAAGGTTGTATCTGCTTAAAGTGAAACTTATCTCTGCACTTCTGCTGGCATTGTCAATCACCTTTGTGAGATTGCCAAATTCCCAGCTTCCATTCAAATTGGTTCCTTTTATTCGCTCAATCGGTGAAAACAGTTGATCAGACGATGCCCTCTGAAACTCACCCAGATAATCAAATCTCTGAGCACAGATTGTGGTTATCGGAATCCCTCTCTTTCCCAGGTAATTCCCATTTGTGTCATAAAGTTCCGCACCTCCAAAATACCTGGTTGTTGAGGTATACACAATCACGCTGTTGTTATGGTGTTCATCGCCAAAGAGCACGCCGAAGGTTATATCTCGCACTCTCAGTCCAACAACAGTGCCTCCCCCAAGCATCTCACTTGTTTCAGAAACATAGGCAATGTTGTCTGTCTGACTTTCTCCCATTGCAGTCGGAGCCCATACAATTGCAGGCAGAAATGCCAGAAGCGTTAGCAAGCCCGCAATTGCCCATATTTTTATTGCGTTTTTCATTTTTTCACCTCAGAGTCCGATATACATAGTATCACTATGTATTTAGTGTTATATATAACTTTCGGAGGCGATGTATTATTCTTTATTTTTTATAATAACTGGTTGATAAATCCAATATCAGATAAAAAACAAGTTGGTGCTCCCGGCGGGATTTGAACCCGCGTCCAGGGCTATCTCCGGTCGGGGTATGCACCCTACGCGACCCGCATCAATGGGTACCACCGTTATCCCAGAACCTGCAGGCGAGGAGTTTTCCTCCTCTAGAGGCATACCCCGAACATGCCCATTTTGGGTCTTACCTTTTTTGGGTGAAACCTTTTTGGGCGAGGGGGGCTACGCCCCCTTACGGTAACCCCCGAGGGTTGACACCCTACGGTACCCACTTTTCCGTGAACGCTTTTCGGGCGGGGCTACGCCCTACGGTACCTGTGCCAAGGAGATGCTTTCAGCATCTCCGAACCGACCCTTTTTTTGGATGAAACCTTTTCGGGCGAGGGGCTACGCCCCCTTACGGTAACCCCCGAGGGTTGACACCCTACGGTACCCACTTTTCCGTGAACGCTTTTCGGGGTGCGAAGCACCCTGAAAAGGGTTCCGCGAGAGGCCCCGATGATTGACCACTACACTACGGGAGCTTGATGGAAGGAAAAAAGGGAAGATTATTTATATTTTGCCCATTTTTGATGAACACAATGCATCTGCTTCTACTCAGCGAGAATGGCAAGAAGTACATTGTCCAGGCCACTGGAGGTATGCAAAAGGTATCTGGACTTGGAGTGGTGGACACTGACTTTTTGATGAAAACCAAGATTGGAGATGTTGTAAAGCTTTTTGGTGAAAAATACATTGTTCTCCAACCAGAGCCATCTGATTACATTGAATTAATCAAGAGAAAAACCCAGATAATTCTTCCGAAGGACTCTGGCTACATCATTACAAAATGTGGTATTGCATCAGGCAAAAAAATTTGCGAGATTGGTGTCGGCGTTGGAGGGTTGACTATTTTTCTGGCCTTTATTGTGGGAAAAACTGGAAAAATTTTTGGCTACGAAAAAAGGAAGGAGCACATCCAGGAAGCAAAAAAGAACCTTGGAGTGCTTGGACTTGAGGGAATTGTGGAATTTTTTGAGCAGGATGCTGAGCATGGGATACCACAGAGAGAACTTGATGCTGTTGTGTGCGACATCCCAGAACCCTGGAAAATAATGAGACACATAAGGGAAGCGCTCAGGAATGGTTCATGGTGTGCTTGCTATCTTCCGACATACAACCAGGTCGAAAGAACTGTGCTGGAAATGCAGAAAGAGGAATTTAGAGAGATTGAGTGCGTAGAACTCCTGCTGAGAAGGATTGTTGTAGCAGAAAACGCTGTAAGGCCAGATTTTTCAATGCTAGGGCATACTGGTTTTCTTGTTTTTGGGAGAAAAATCTCCTGATTCAAAATACTGCACCGAGAGTGGGTTTATCCAGATAGTCAGCATCATAGAATATTATTCCTTCTCGCAATGCTTTTGCATCTATTGTTGATGTGTCTGCAAATAGGTTGGCACGCCACCAAAGTTCCAGCACGGAGGTGGCAAGAGCACCAAGATAGTTTGAGATTACAGGAATCTCATTGTTTGAAAAATCTGTGAGCAGGAGAGCGTTGCCATAGGTAAGGTCGCGTTCGTTCAGCAAACGAATGTAATTTTCCAAGAGTTGTTTTGCTTCCTCATTCATTGGCTTTAATTTACTTGTGTGCACAATAATACTCTCTGCCTTCAGGAGACCTTCTTCATTCATCTTATACCATCTCAGTTTACCGTTTTCGAATTTGAGCAGGAGCCAGTCAAGGTTTTGTGCCGGATAAACTGGCAGATTCACAATGTCCTTTTCACTGAAAACTTCAATGCTCATTTCATCAGCATATTTCTCCGCATCTGCGGTTACTTCAGTATTCTCTATTTCAGAGGGGTCGGCAGTCGCCAGTTCATTCCCATCAGCAAACGAAAGGATCTTCTCAAGCCCTCTTTTCGTTGTAAATAGTGGCATAATTTCTAGAACCAGTTTTTGCATATCACTTTGGGAAATGTAAACCCCATCTGCTTCCAAGCCCTCAATTACATCCGCATACCTTTTTTCTAGTTGTCCTATCATTCTTTCGATTTTCTTTTCCTCTGGAATGTATGCAGAGACAACTGTTTTTAGATTTTCGCCAGAACTCTCCCAGAGACCTCGACAAGAAAGATTTGCAGTAATCTGCAATCTCGTGGAAAAATGCCGTTGAAATGGATATAGGCGGCAGTAAAGTGGTCGTTGTTCGTAAATAGTGCAACGTTTTTGTGCAAGAAAACTACAGGCACCGTGACCGTTTTTGAGTTTAATCACATACTTGTATTCGCCGTCCGCAAATTTTCTCAGTATCTGCGATTTCAATCTTTCGTCTGAGAGAAAGACAGAAAGCTCTTCATCTGGCACTTCGGGTTCACATAGGCAGCAGAAAGCACAGTCCTCTAGACATTTGTAGTGTTCTGTGAGAAACGCAAAGGACGTTTTCATGGTTGAGAATTATTAATTGTGTATATATCTATTGTCGTAGAAGCTACCATGGCCTCCAAAAAGGTTATAACATGTAGAGATTATCTCTATTCTGGTGTACGAATGCAAAGGGCTGTGTTCATAGACCGGGATGGAACGATAAATGTGAATGTGGAATACCTAGACAATCCTGATGAGTTTGAGATGTATCCTGGAGTGGCAGAGGGAATCAAACTACTCAACACGCGTGGTTTTCTAGTAATTGTGGCGACCAACCAGTCGGGAATTGAGCGTGGCTATTACACACAGGAAATCGTGGAGGCAATTCATGCAAGGATGATGCGAGAACTCTGGGAGCGAGCCAAAGCAAAAGTGGATGCCATCTATTACTGTCCACATGCTCCTGAGACGGGTTGTGAATGCAGGAAACCAAAGCCTGGCCTTCTCCAAAGGGCAATAAGAGAGCATGGAATAATTCCTCGTCTCTCATTTATGATGGGAGATAGACCTCTGGATGTCGAAGCAGGAGAACAGGTTGGTGCAATCACTGTGCTTGTGCCAGAAAAGGGAAGAGAGGAAAGTGTGGCAAAAGAATTGAAGGAGAGCTGGGCAGTGCCTAATTACATTACGGATTCTTTCTACGATGCCTGCCTCTGGATACTCTCTCAGGGCTGAGATAAATGCTTCTGGAATTGCTTTCAGAGAAGGCAAGAAGAAAAGTTTCGCCTGGAGAATTTGTGGAAATTGATGTGGACCTAATGCTTTCTCATGAGAATGCAGACCTGGTTATTGAAAAGTTCAGAGAGACAGGGAAAAAACTGCATAACCCTGACAAAATTTTCATAGTGTTGGACCACAGAACGCCAGCTGAAAGCGAGGGTACTGCAAACCTCCATGCGCGAATAAGGGAATTTGTTAAACAAAATGGAATAAAAAATTTCTATGATGTTGGCTCTGGCATCTGTCACGAAGTGCTCGCAGAATCTGGCATCCTTTCTGATGGTATGTTTGTGCTGGGCACCGACTCTCACACTCCGACAGCTGGCTATGCCTCTGCAATTGGCTATGGCGTTGGTGCCACCGACATGGCTTATGCTTGGGCAACTGGTAAAATCTACCTGGAAGTGCCTGAAATTCGGAATGTAGAACTAACTGGCAAAACTTTGAAGAATGTTTACCCAATGGATGTATCTCTCCACTTGCTTTCAATGCTAGGTATGGAAAATGAACATGCTGCATTCGAGCTGTCTGGAGATTACATCAATACCATTCCAGAGGCAGGGAGAAAAAACCTGTGCAATATGCTTGTTGAGACAGGGGCTGCAACAGTGTGCCTGGCGAAAACGGAGAGCAGAGAGCCAATTAAGGTTGATGTGAGTAAGATTGAAAGGGTTGTGGCTGTTCCGCCGACTCCATCAAACATAAAACCAGTTTCCGAGGTCAAAGGCGCCAAGATTGACCAGGTTTTTGTGGGCACATGCACGAGCGGAAGGTTAGAGGACATTGCTGTAGTTGCAACGGTGTTGAAGAATAAGAAGGTGCATCCAGATGTAAGAATGATTGTAGCACCAGCAACCAGAAGAGTATTGCAGGATGGATTGAAAATGGGCTACATCAAAACTCTTGTAAATGCTGGCTGTGTGCTTCTCCCACCCGGGTGTGGACCATGCCTTGGTGCCCACATGGGCTTACTGGCAAATGGAGAGGTCTGCCTCTCCGCTGGCAATAGAAACTACCCTGGCAGAATGGGAAGCAGGAATGCAAAAATATATCTGGCTTCACCCTACACATGCGCAAAAAGCGCGATAGAAGGAGAGCTTGTGTGATTCCGCCATTGGTCACTCCATTTTCCTCCTCTCAAAAATCACTTCACCCCTGTGCACAATCTTAAATATTTTGTAGAGTGGAATTTTCGCATTTTTAAGGACCAGAAAACCGCTTTCCACAGTTACAATTTCGCTCCCCTTTATTCCTCGCTCTCCAGTTGGTGACATTCTGTCCCAGAACCAGATTTCTGCCTCTTTCAGATTATATTTCGGGTCCCAACGCAGTTTGTCAATTGCCTGCTTTGGCGTCATCTCTTTCCTTTCCTGTACTCAATGCAAGCACGGATAAAACCGAAATAAGGCGGTGACGGTGCACCAGGCCTTGACTTGAATTCTGCATGGAACTGGGTGCCAAGGAAGAATGGATGGCCATCGAGTTCAAGCACCTCACATCTTCTTCCATCCTCCGACTTACCGGTATATCTCAATCCATGGGATTCAAGCACCTCAATAAAGTTCGGGTTAACTTCATACCTGTGCCTGTGTCTCTCGTAGATAACTGTGGAATTGTAGAGAGAGGCAATCATTGTCTTTGGTTTCAAATGAATCTTGTGGGCACCGAGTCGCATCGTTGCCCCCATCTCCTTTATGCCTTTCTGCTCAGGCAGTAAATCTATCACCGGATGTGTGGTATCTGGGTTGAATTCAGTGCTGTTCGCATCCTTGTAGCCCAGCACATTTCTTGCAAACTCAACGGTGGCAAGCTGGAACCCGAGACAGACGCCTAGGAAAGGCACCTTGTTTTCTCTTGCAAACTCAATTGCTTTGATTTTGCCCTCAATTCCCCGATTCCCAAAACCACCAGGCACAAGAATGCCATCCACTTCCTTCAGTTTTTCAATTTCATCTGGCTTTTCCTCGAGTGTCTCTGACTCCATCCAGATTTTGTTCACCCGTGTTGCCAGTGCTGCCTCGCAATGTCTTATTGCCTCTGTGTAGCTAAGATATGAATCTTTGAGATGTGTGTATTTCCCAACAATTGCAATACTGACTTCCCCAGAGGGATGTTCGAGTGTTTCAACCATTTTTTTCCATTCCTCAAGTTCCGTCTTTCGCTCCCCAAGTTCAAGTTTTCTCAACAAATAACTGGTGAGGTTTTGCTCATGCAATACGAGAGGCACTTTGTAGATGCAGTCAATGTCAGGTGCACTTATTACTGCCTCAAGGGGCACATCACAGAAAAGCGAGATTTTCTTCTTGATTTCATAGTCAAGCGGGGCAGAACTCCTTGCCACAATTACATCTGGCTGAATGCCTATTTCTCTTAATTCCTTTACAGAATGTTGAGTGGGTTTGGTTTTCTGCTCTCCAACGGTTGAGAGCACTGGCACAAGGGTTGTGTGAATGAAGATGCAGTTGCTTTCCGAACCCATCTCCCTTCTTAACTGTCTGACTGCTTCAAGAAATGGCATGGATTCAATGTCACCTACTGTGCCTCCAATCTCCACGATTGTCACATCTGCATTTGTCCTCTCGCTCACTCGCTTTATTCGTTCCTTGATTTCATTTGTGATGTGGGGAATGATTTGCACTGTCTTACCCAGATAATCCCCTTTTCGCTCTTTCTCAATCACTGCCTTGTAAACCTTGCCAGTTGTGATGTTGTGGTCACTGGTTAAGCTTTCACCGAGGAAGCGCTCGTAGTTTCCAAGGTCCAGATCAACCTCTCCTCCATCATCCAGCACAAAAACTTCTCCATGCTGGTATGGATTCATGGTGCCAGCATCACAGTTGAGATAGGGGTCAATCTTTATCGCAGTCACTCTAAGCCCTGAGGACTTGAGCAGTTTTCCGATGCTAGACACAGTAATTCCCTTACCAAGCCCTGAAAGCACGCCTCCGGTCACAATTATATACTTCATGTTTCACACCTCATAGCTTCCAGTAATTTGAGAACAGTTTCTTTGCTGCATCAATTCTTTCTCTTCCCCTGCAGTCGGTGTCAATACTATCCGTGTATTTGATTGCATACTCTTTTCCTTCGCCTGCACTTACAAGAGCACAGAACACATCTGCAAGGGCATCCAGATCATAACCTCCTTCCAGCAAGAACATGGCTTTGTACCTGAACATAGCTTTGAGCATCTCAATGTAACCTTTAGTGGATACCTCAAGTCCAGTGAGCGGATCGAGCGAATGGGAATCCACACCCAAACTAACAATCACAAGCCCTGGCTTAAAATCATCCAGAATTGGTAGAATTAGTTCCTCGAGAGCAGAAATGTAGGATGCATCCCCGCAGCCAGAAAAAAACGGGATATTCAGATTGTAGCCAACGCCTTCTTTTTCTCCAATCAACGAAAGATGGCCTGTGCCTGGATAAATCTCAAGCTGGTGTGTGGAAATGTAAAGCACATCTGGCGATGAATAGAATATGTCCTGCGTTCCATTTCCATGGTGCCCATCAATGTCAACGATGGCAACCCGTTTGCATCGCTCAAGCATCGCTTTAGCACATACTGCTGCATTGTTTATGTAGCAGAACCCTCCACCAAAATCCTTTCCAGCGTGATGCCCAGGTGGTCTAACGAGAGCAATGGAACTTCCTTCATCTAAGGCAATTTTTCCTGCAGTTAGGGCACCACCTGCAGAAAGCAAGGCAATTTCATAGGTCTCTGGGTGAGAAGAAGTGTCCATATCTATAATTCCCTCTCCAAGTTCTGAGAGATATGAAAGGTATTCTGGAGTGTGCACACCAAGAATTTCCTTCTCACCTGCCTTCTCTGGCTTTATCACATCTGTAAAAAGTTCGTGCTTTGCTAGTGCACCAGTTATTGCTCTGAGGCGGTCTGGCGATTCAGGGTGTCCAAAATGTTGCTCATGTTCCAGGTACCTCTCGTGGTAAACAATCTTCATGGGGCATAATCAGATTTCAATATTAAATGTTTTGCAAAAGTATGCAGGCAGGGGCTCACGAAGGACCTTAACCACATTCTCTCCAAGCGAGTTTACAAACTCCCATGCCTCTTCCTCACCAACCACATCCACATCAATGGTCCACCCAATGCCTTCTATTTCCTCAATTGCGAGGTTCCAGCGATGATAGTCAAGAAAATAACCTTGCTTTCTTTGAATTTTGAACATTGGTTTGAAACCAAGGTTTTCCAGCACCTCTGCTAGTTCCTTTTCACTACCGCTTGCAATGAAATACTTTTTCCCATGTTTTACAATCCCTTTGAACTCGGGCACAGAAAGCACAATTTCTGCCTCTGCATGCCCGAATTTTCTGAGGCGAAGGTTTCGCTGCTCGATTTTCCAGAACTGGCTCCTCTGCACTGGAGCATAATAGGTGTCCACGAGTGCATACTCTCTCTTGTTTCTAGCGACAGCAAACACAGGGTCAGGTTTTTTGAGTATCACCCTAACCTCGTGCTCTTCCTTCACATTCATAACCCTCAAATTTTCAGCCAGTATATAATTATTTGGATTAGAAACGCTTTTATCAAAAAGGTTGGGAAAAATAAATATACATGTGGTATTTGGGACTAACAATGGAGGTTATGAAACCATGTCAGAAGAAACATTATCCACACTGTTGAAGGAAGAAAGGAAGTTCCTGCCAAGCAAGGAAGTAATTGCAAAAGCCACTGTGAAGGACTGGGAAAAGGTTATCAGTGAGGCAGAAGCAAATCCCCTGAAATTCTGGGAGGAAGCGGCTAACGAACTTGAATGGTTCCAGAAATGGGAAAAAGTCCTTGATGATTCGAACAAACCGTTTTTCAAATGGTTTGCTGGTGCAAAATGCAACATCACGGTTAACGCTCTTGATAGACACTTAAGCGCAAGAGCAAACAAGGTTGCAATTCTTTTTGAAGGTGAACCAGGCGATGTGCGAAAAATCACATATGGAGAACTATACAAAGAAGTGTGTAAGTTTGCAAATGCTCTAAAGAAACTCGGTGTGAAAAAAGGAGACAGGGTCACAACATACCTTCCCAACATTCCAGAGCAGGCAATCACGATGCTTGCATGTGCAAGAATAGGCGCAATGCACAGCGTGGTTTATGCGGGTTTCAGCAAGGAGGCGCTGCGAGATAGAATTATAGATGCAGAGGCAAAGGTTGTGGTCACAGCAGATGGTACATTCAGAAGAGGAAAGACGATCCAGCTCAAGCCCACCGTAGATGAGGCAGTAGCTGCATGCCCAAGTGTTGAGAAGGTTATTGTAGTGAAACGGGCTAATGCAGATGTAAAGATGCAGCCAGGAAAGGATTACTGGTTCCACGAATTAGTTGCTAATGAGAGTGCTGAGTGTAAGGCGGAAGTTATGGAGGCAACTGATCCTCTCTTTGTTCTCTACACTTCAGGCACCACAGGAAAGCCGAAAGGCGTTGTCCATGTGCATGGCGGTTACATGGTTGGTGTCCACCGCACTATGAAATGGATTTTTGACATCAAGGAAGAGGATATTTACTGGTGCACTGCAGACCCCGGCTGGATTACAGGTCATAGTTACATTGTTTATGGCCCATTGATGGTGGGCACTACTACGATAATGTCGGAAGCAGTACCCGATTACCCACAGCCAGATAGATGGTGGTCCATGGTAGAGAAACACAAAGTCTCAGTTTTCTACACGGCGCCAACAGCAATCCGTGCAATGATGAAGAATGGCGAGGAATGGCCCAACAAACATGACTTGAGCAGCTTGCGATTGTTGGGTTCTGTAGGAGAACCTATAAACCCTGAGGCATGGCACTGGTATTATAGAGTCATAGGAAAAGAGAAATGCCCAATTATGGACACATGGTGGCAAACCGAAACTGGGATGATATTGATCACGCCATTGCCTGTCTCACCCCTTAAACCTGGCTCTGCAACGAAGCCATTCCCGGGCATCATTGCAGACATTGTTGATAGCAGCGGGAAATCCCTACCACCAAATCAGGGTGGCTTCCTAGTAATTAAAACACCTTGGCCAGCCATGATGGCAACAATTTACAAAGACCCAGATAGGTATGTACAGACATACTGGAAGAAACTGCCTGGCGATTTCTATGTGGCTGGAGATGTGGCAAGAAAAGACGAAGATGGTTATTTCTGGGTGCAGGGCAGAGCTGACGATGTGCTCAAAATCTCTGGCCACAGGATTGGTACGATGGAAGTAGAGAGCGCATTTGTAAGTCATCCTGCAGTGGCTGAAGCTGCGGTAGTTGGTGTGCCTGATGAAGTGAAGGGTGAAGTAATAAAGGCATATGTGATTCTGAAAGCAGGGCAGAAACCTTCAACTGAGCTCGCTGAAGACATAAAGAAGCATGTCAGAAAAGAACTCGGCCCAGTTGCTGTAATCAAGGACATTGAGTTCAGGGACAAGCTACCAAAGACAAGAAGCGGAAAGATTATGAGAAGAGTGCTGAAGGCAGAGGCAACTGGCAAACCAATAGGAGACATTACTACCCTGGAAGATTAAGGGGGAAATTAGAATGGGATTCAACTACGATGAGGAAGTCAAGAATTGGAAGTGGGACATTCCAGAGAAATACAACATGGGCTACGATTGCGTTGACAAACATGCAGAAGGAAAAAACAGAAACAAGGTTGCATTGTTCTGGGAAAACGAACAGGGAAAAGCCGAGAGGTACACATTCCTTGAAATGAAAAATCTTTCCAACAAATTTGGAAATGTGCTGCGAAATCTGGGCTTGAAGAAAGGAGATAGATTCCTGATGCGGCTCCCGAACATTCCTCAGTTCCAGGTTGTTTTTATTGGTGGTGTGAAAATAGGTGCCGTGCCAATACCATCCAGCACAATGTTCAAGGGTCACGAGGTGGAGTATAGAATCAACGACAGTGCTGCAGTGGCTGTGGTCACAACACCAGAATTCGTGAAAGAGGTTGAGGAAATAAGGGACAAATGCCCCACACTAAAGCATGTGATTGTTGTTGGTGAACCCCAAAATGAGAAACAACTTTCGTTTGATGCATTGATGAAATCTGCAAGTCGCCACCTTGTGCTTGAGGACACACGAAGCACAGACATGGCGTTCTTCTGCTATACATCAGGCACTACAGGAATGCCAAAGGGTGCTGTCCATCTCCACAGGTGGGTGATTGGAAACGACCCCGGCTCCAAATACTGGCAAGCATACAAAGAAGATGACATTGTGGCCCATACTGGACAGCTAAACTGGATTTATCCCCTGGGTAATGGCTTCCTCTATGCATGGAGACACGGCGTAAGCACTTTTATCTATGAAGGCCGCTTCGATCCAGAGCGCTGGTTCCAATTGCTTGAAAAGTATCAAATCACAACTCTGGACTCAGTACCTACTGCATACAGAATGTTTCTCACTGTTAAGGATGCTGAGAAGAGGTATGACCTTTCAGCTCTAAGGCACTGCATAAGTGCTGGAGAACCATTGAACCCAGAAGTGATTCAGGAATGGAAACGCAGGTTCGGGCTTGAAATTTACGACGGGATTGGAATGACTGAGGTGATGGTTTACCTTTCAAACATGCCTGGACTTGAGATTCGCCCAGGTTCATGTGGGAAGCCCCAGCCCGGACACAAATGTGCAATTGTTGACTCTGAGGGAAGGGTTCTGCCGCCTGGGGAGGAAGGCACACTTGCAGTGAGTGCTGATGACCCTGGCTTGTTTAAGGAATACTGGAATAAACCTGATAAAACTGCAGAGTGCTTCAAGAATGGCTGGTTCCTCAGCGGTGACACGCTCAGTTATGACGAAGATGGCTATTTCTGGTTCAGAGGAAGGGGTGACGACCTTATCAAAGCATCTGGCTACAGAATCTCGCCATTTGAAGTTGAGAGCACCCTGATAGAGCATCCTGCAGTGCTTGAGGCGGCAGCAGTTGCAAGCCCTGATGAAATGCGTGGTAATGTTGTGAAGGCATTTATCGTGCTTAAGCCGGGCTACACGCCAAGCGAACAACTTGCAAAGGAAATTCAGGAGTTTGCGAAGGAGCATTCCGCACCTTACAAATACCCACGTCTCATTGAATTCGTGAAGGAATTACCAAAGACCCAGAGCGGAAAGATTAAGCGAAAAGAACTGCGGGAAAAAGAGTTTGCAAAAGTGAAAAAACAGGGTTGAGGTAGATGGAGATAAATCTGAACGAAGCATACAGATTGTTCCCAGCGTTTCCACTGGCTCTCGTGACCTGCGGGCAATACGAGAATACAAACATTATCACGATTGGAATGTGCCACATCTTTTCTTTTTCCCCTCCTTTAATTGGAATTGGTGTTGCTCCTAAAAGACACTCATTTAAACTATTGAAGGAACATAAGGAATTTGTGGTTAATCTTCCGACAAAAAATCTGGCAGAGGCAGTGATGAAATGCGGAAGCACAAGCGGGAGAAATGTTGAGAAATTTAGCCACGCTGGACTTACAAAAATTCCAAGCAAAAAAGTGAGCACAGCATCAATCAAAGAATGCCCGCTGCGATTTGAGTGCATAACGAAGCAGGAATGTGAAACAGGAGACCACATTTGGTTCGTTGGAGAGATTGTGCATTGTGAGGCAGAGAATTACAACAAGGAGGACTTGCTGCTGTACTGGGGTGGCGAATTTAGGGTGCCTGGGAATGTGGTGATGAAACGAGCATAAAGGGCGAGAACTTGAAACCAGACGAGAAGTTCAAACAGCTTTGTGGGGAACTTGATGTAGCACCAGCTGGCAATTATATTCCATGCGTTAGAAGTGGTAAGTTGCTGTTTGTGAGTGGGATGCTGCCTCGCACCAAAGAGGGGCTCAGTCACAAAGGGAAACTTGGTGTGCTATCAAAGGAAGATGGCTATGTGGCTGCGAGAAATGCAGTAATTTATGGGTTGCATGCGGTGCGAAAAGAACTTGGAACGCTGGCTTCGGTGAGCAGAGTACTTAGCATTACAGTGTTCGTGAACTCTTTGCCAGAATTTACAGAGATTCCTTTTGTGGCAAATGGGGCATCTGATTTTCTAGTTGAGGTCTTTGGAGAAATGGGAAAGCATGCCAGAACTGCAGTAGGTGTGGCGTCCTTGCCCTTAGATGCTGCAGTTGAAATCAACATGGTGCTGGAACTCAGGGAGTAAAATGGACTTTTTTACGCATTTGCTGTTTGGCTTCCTTGTTTCCTCCTGGGTTTCTGGAAATTTTTACAATCCATATGTAATTCTTGGTTCTTTACTTGCAGTCCTCCCTGACTTTGACATTTTTCTTTTTCCGCTCTGGCGAAGGTTTCCGTTTACATCACACCATGGAATCACGCACACTGCGATTTTTGTGATTGTTGGTTCCCCAGTAGTTGCTTTACTTGCAAAATTCCTGTTCTGGGGAGAGTTAAACCTGGTGCTTGCAACAGCCATCATGCTGCTCTGTGGTTTGCTGCATCTGGGTTGCGATGCCCTCACGAACTGGGGAACACCAGTGTTCTATCCGCTTTCAAAAAAATATTACAATCTGAGTGTGGATGTGGCTGTCAATGTCTATCTCATGCTCGGATTTTTTGTTGCCGTGCTGTTTCTTGCCCTAGTGCGCTTTCGCTACATCACATTTCTGAACATGGAAATGGCTTCTGGGATTCTTGGTGCTCTTTACCTCACCTACTTTGGCTTTCGCAGTGCAACTAAGCTTTACTTCAGGAAAAAGTTCGGAAAGGAATTTGCGTTGCTCCCTACAGAAAAACCCTGGCACTGGCGAATGGCAAGGCGTTTGGAGAACGAGAAAGAAATTGTTGTGGGCATCAGAAACAGCGAGGGGCTGAAGGAATACAGAATTCCTAAATTTAGAGGAGAAAAAATTGAAATAAGGTCTTGTGAGGACATGGTTTACACATACCATTTACCTGAAGTCCAGAGCCATCTAAGCGTTTTTAGATTTCCATACTACAAGTTGAACTGCAGCAATGGGGTCTGGGAAATTGTCTGGTATGTGGCAGAGATGCACCCAAGGATGAATCTGAGAGTGGAATACCGAGATGGAAAGTTTACGGTGCGGTCTTGGTGGTAAGTTCAAAAGTTCACTACTCGATATACCGCAGCGCCTCCGCAGGATGAATCTTTGAGGCCTTCACTGCAGCATAGGATGTTAGAACTAGTGTGAGAATGTATGCAATGGTAACGATGATGATGATGTTCAGCCAGGGGATAGTGAAGGGCGCACTTCCTTCCTCTCCAAAAGAGTTGAGGTACACACCATAAGATACGCCGATTCCAAGCCCTACGCCAAGCAGAATTCCAAACAAAGCCACAAAGGAGATTTCCACAAGGAAACTCAGCGTCACCATTTTCTTCTGGAAACCGAGGGCACGGAGCATTCCGATTTCTCTCCTTCTTTCCGTAACCTCTCGTAGAGTAACAATGGAAATGCCAGCGATACCCACAATCAGCCCTAAACCCAAGAACACCTGCATCAGATTCATGATGTTAGCAGCAATCTTAATAATCATTTCCAGTAGGTCTTTGAGCACAATCGTGCGGAATCCATAGGGCAAAAATTCCTTCTCCAGATTTTTCGCAATTTCACTTGCTCTCTCTGGCTTGTTGAGAGCAATTGCAAAAACGGTTTTGTTGGTGATGTTAAATGCATTTGTGAGAAAATTCTGGTTCGTGAAAATTCCAGCAATCAGATTTGTGTTCATTATTCCAATGACTGTTAAATTTGCCTCCTGTCCATACATGTTTCGCACAATTATTTTCTCACTCACATTTACAGATAGCACCGAGAGACCATACATCATTCTCTGCCGGGTCATGTCTTCGGACTTGTAAGCCAGATTTTTGTCCACCACTGCTAGAGAAGGGTTTCTCCTTATTGCCTCCCACACCTCTGCAGGTGAGTTATAACCTGGAGCCATAGCATAAAATGTGTATGTGTTTCTAGTTAAAAATGCTTCATCCACACCGTAAAGTGTGTATGGTGTTGCATTTTCCTTACTCATATTCTTGGTATACACAAACCCATAGGTGGTGGAGAAACTTGCTATGTGTTTGAAGTCGGAAGCAGAAAGGTTCCGGTTCCCAGCAATCATCTCTGTAATGTTATTAATTGGGTTGTCCTGGTCAGTAAAACCAAAAATGTCAAATCCACCAGAGTTGTCCTCTAACAACTTGTTTACACTGCCCATCTGCATTCCCGTAATCATTGCCAGCATCGTCACTGAAAAAATCACAATTGCAAACATGAAAATTGTAGTTGCCGTGCGTAATTTCTTCTGCATCGGGTAGAGAATTGCTATTTTCATCACTGCGTTCATCCGTTTCGACTTGGTCTTCCTTGTAAATTTGAGGAGGCCATTTAAAATTACGCGAGAGTTGTAAATGAGGAGCACAACACCAGCAAATACAATATATATGCCTACACCTATGAATAAGTCGAACCCAAAACTTTCCTCTGATGAGACATCCATGGGAATAAGGAGGAACACAATACTGACTAAACTTGCGCTAGAAAGGAAAAGGCGTTCATGTCCATATTTCTGGGTCGCAAGTGCCGCAATCCCATAGCTCAGGAAGAATGGTGCACTGATAATTGAAAGTCCTCGAAATGCTGTTCCAACAATTGCATTAAGAGCGAAAAGGATGCCCACAATTAAGGAAATGCTGCCGAGAATTCTATAATTCTGCTCTTTTCTCTCTTTTGTTTCTGGGATGTTTCTTATAGCCGTCACTATGTTCAACTTACTGATTACTGTAGCTGCTATGAAAATAGTGAAAATTGTTATCAAAAAACCCACACTGAATGCTATCAAGAGAGAACTTGGTTCAAAATGGGGGACAATACTAAAACCAACAATCGCAAGAGAATTGGCGAAAGTTAATGTGAATAGATAAATCATGGAATAGCCAAGAGCAATTCCGACCACACTTCCCACAAGTGCGGAAATCACAGCATAAACCATTCCCTCGTATAGAAACATCTGGATGAGTTGTCTTCTTTGCATTCCCACAGCTCTAGCAATCCCAAGTTCTGATTTTCGCTCTTCAGCCAATAAATAAAATATAAGAATTATCAGTACAACCCCTGCAGAAATCGTAAAGCCATCCAACATCAGGAAAAGCGAGGAGATCATACTCCCTGCTTCTTTCATCTCCTTTAAGTTATCTGCCTTGGATGTGTGCACTTCCAGTCCGATAGTTTCATTTGTTGTTAGCTCATTTAGCTTTTGCTTCAAAAACTGGACAAAGGCTCTGCGCTCCTCAATGTTGCTGAAACTCACCTCCATCCGAACAAAATTCACAGAGCCATTTTCGAGAGAATAGAGTTTGAGTGCGGTGGAGTAATTGACTATGAGTGTGGTGTTGGAAATTTGGTTTACCTGTGTTCCCGGAAGCTTACCAATTGGTTTAAACTCCATGACTTCCAGTTCACCTGTAAGTTTCAGGGTAGAAATTTCAATGTTCTCTTTACCAGATGCAGAAAGCATTCCTACAAGAATACACTGTTTATCAGTAAGCGAGAAATTAGTAAGATTTTGATCCTGCCAGGAGTTATCAAGAACTCTCACTGTTCCATTTTCAATGGCCATTATGTTAAGTGGCATTGGGATTGCAGTTCCATTTGGAAGCGTGAAATTAGTAAATGCAATTTTCAGATTGTATGGCTGTGGGCTCATGAAATCCGTGTAAATTCCTTTTGCAATTGAAATTCTTGTTGAGGTGTAGTCTTCCATGCTCAATGTGAGGTGTTGAACAAATTCCTCAGTGAAGAAATTTCGCACCGATTTAACACTAACAGGCATCTGGCAGACAGTTTGAGAGAGCAATTCTTTAATCTGGCTATATGTTGCATTTATGCGATAGGCGTTTGTCAGATTTCCAAACATTGCTCTTGCATCAGTATAGTTGAAGATTAGGGTCGCATTTAAGAAATCTCCTCTTCCTTCTGCTACTACAATATCCTTTACTGTGAAATTTTTCACTGCGTGCTTATAGTCAGGATATGCCAGGTATTCCACAGAAATGGAAATTGGAAATTGTTTTGCATTCCTTGTGACATTTATGTTGAAGTTGTTGACAACAACAACCTCTCCTTCATTTACCTCGCTGAAACTTGTTCCGAATAAACCAGTAAAATTTCCAAAAATTGCGTCATTTTCATCCAATGCTGTCGTATTTACTGGGACACTCATGTTGAACCCAAGGGCACTTAGATTCACATAGACATTTCTAAGTGGCTCCGGTAAAGAGAAATCCATGAAATTCGTGCATATGCCTGATGAGAAGGAGAAATTCGCCTCAGCAAGCTTGGAAGCAAATTTTAGAGGCAGGCTGAGGAGAAGAGCTGTGGTGTTGTTTGCTTCTACACTTCTCCATAGTCCATTCACTTGGTCCTCAATATAAATCCCTGCATCCTCTGCAGTAATTGTAGCATTAAGCTGTTCGAGTAATTTCTGCTTCACAGTTTCAGAGTTTTCCAACCCATCTTCTACTCCTCCCTTGTTTGAAACAATTATTCTATTAATTTTCCCTTCCTTCCCTATGATGGTCTGGAGAGTTTCAAGGCGCAATATTAAGGCATTTGAATACACCTTACCTTCATTTTCAATAATCTCCTTTAGTGTCAAATTCCAGGATTCTCCTTTGTAAAATACAATAAGAGTGTCGCCCTTTACTGCCTCCATTTTCTCTGCAGATTTACGAGTGAGATAGCACTCCCATGGACCAAGGTCTGAGCCATCTAGTATTTTTCCTTCAATACTCTTGTAATTCCCAAATGTTTTGTCATACTCAGGTACAATTCCAACAACAGAGAGAGAGGCCTCTCCATACAAGGTTCTTGCGTCTCTTACAGGAAGCGTTTCTCTAATTCGTGGTGCGATTCCATCAATCAAGCTGTCGTTTTGCACACTTTTATAGAGTTCCGCGAACCATGTGTAAGGATAGTATGTGGCTTCTGGGTCAATTGAAGAAATTGAAATTTGTTCGTCAATAAGGTAGAGGTCATCATAGACACTTTTCTCAAAATAGTAGTTAAGTGTATCGCTCATCGTCAGAGAGCCAGAAATCATTGCAGTACCTATCATCAAGCCAGCAACAACAAGCGTAATCTGCAGCTTTCTCCTAAGTGCATTTTTTAATCCAAGTTTAAGTAGGATTCTGTTTTTGAAACCAGCTGCAAAAAGGATTGCAATAACTACTGCCAAAAAAATAATCATCTGGAACTCAAAACTCATTGGGTCTCACCATGTCTTTCAGGCACATACTCTCTCGTGATTTTACCATCCTGCATCTGCACAACCCTGTGAGCATGCTCACCCACGAAAAGGTCATGTGTAACGATAACAAAAGTATGCCCTTTTTCTCTGTTCAGCTTTACTATAAGGTTCACAATTTCCTTTGTGCTTTGGCTATCCAGATTTCCTGTGGGCTCATCAGCCCAGACAATAGCAGGGTTGTTCCCCAATGCTCTCGCAATTGCAACCCGCTGCTGCTGTCCTCCACTGAGTTGGTTGGGAAGATGCTCAGCCCATTGCTCGATTCCTACCTCTCTCAAAGCTTTCAAAGCCATCTTTCTTGCCACATCCGGTTTTTTACCCGCGACTAGCATCGGAAGCTCAACATTCTCAACTGCTGTGAGCACGGGAATAAGGTTATAGGCCTGGAAAACAAATCCCATTTTTTTTGCTCTATATTCGGTAAGTTCCACATCAGTGAGATTGTCAATTCTTTTATCGTCAATTTTCACAATTCCTTTGTTAATGGTATCCAACCCTGAGAGACAATTTAGCAATGTGGTTTTCCCACAACCAGATGGCCCCATCACAGAGAGAATTTCACCTCTCTTTATTTTTAAAGAGACACCACGAAGTGCATGCACCTTTGTGCTCCCTGAATTATAAATTTTATGTACATTTTCTGCTTCTACGATATAATCCGCCCCTGACATCATTGGCATCCAAACGATGTGTGGTATATAATGATTGCTTTAGGTTAATCCATAACTAGATAATCATTCTCAACAGCAATATCCTCGGGAACCAAAGAAACTCTTAAATAATCTATGTTCATAACTTTAACTATGTTAGTAAGAAGCTTGATAATTGCTTGCCTCATTCTCGCTGCAGTTCCCACAGGTGGCCTTTACCACGGAACAACTGCCGAAAACTGGGATGGTGACCAGAAAAATGTAGATTTAAGCCAATATCCTCAAATTTCTGGTGCTTATACAGTTCTGGTTCATCTGGACTATTTTATCTGTGACCCTGACCTTGATCCATGGATTGCAGGAGACCCTGACCCGTTTTTTGTGGTTCATGTAGAGGAGCAGTCACAGACCACTGGCGTTTATGATGGAACTGACGAGGTTTACTTGAACCTCAACTTGACATTCACAGTCTACCCAAAAAACCCTGTTATTCTTGTGCGAATTGAAGCATGGGATGATGATACTGGCTTAACTCTCGGTGATGACGAGATAGACATAGATCCAAATGCAGGGACTGCTCTGGACCTCTGGTATAATCTGCTTACCAAGACATGGAGTGGTGACACGAATACAACACTGGCGATTGGGGATGCACCGGAATACTGGGGAAAACTTGCATTCTACATTGATTCTGAGCCAAGCTCACCATTGGGATATGGAAAAGTTTCCTTCTCCTATCTTAATACCGAAAATGTGTACATTGATGGGGTGTGGAAAAGCACTTTCAAGAATCGTGTGAAGGACTACCAGTTTTCAGTGAGTGTTGGAATGACACTAACATTTAACTTCATGACTTCAGCGGGTCTCACTGTAAATGTGGTGATTTACAGTGGTACACAGACAATTGTTTCCAATACCTTCACAGGGTTCTGGCAGACCAGTTTTTATGCAGCGCCTGGGAATTATGGAGTAAAAATAACATGTACAAGTGGCTCTGGTGTAATTGAAACGGGCTTTGATACAGGAGTTTACGCTGCGATCCCCACCAGCCAGTTTTCCATACTAACTGCGGGAAATGTTGAGTTGATAGCAAAGGGAAACAATTTTGCTATGTTTAGGATGTTCGGGTTGAACGGAAAAATCACAATCACAAATCTCGGCACATCTGATGGCACCGTATTCCTGGGTCTGCGAAATCTTGAGCCAGATATGTTTGAATTTAGAAATGCAACCATTGTTGCTGTGGGGCAAAACATAGTTCTGCTTGCATTACCACTTTCTGCTGGCCAAACAAAAGTGGTTGAAATTTTGCCATGGTATATGCCCGATGATTACTGGTATGTATTCATGAGTGATAGTCAGCCACCGTTCGCCATTCCACCTGGTGGACATGTGGAGCAGTCAGTTCATTTTCTGAACATCATTAACCAGACAAATCTTGTAAATCCTCCGCTCATTCTCCATGCTGGTGATTTTGTAGATGGGCTTGGAACAATGGATGAGGATTACATGTTTGGCACTGGCTATACCTCTCCAGTTAACGACTATGAGTATGGGGAGGCGATGGAAGCATTGGGCTACTTACGAAATTTTCTTGCAGCATCCGTAGGAAACCATGATGTATCTAGAGGTCACACACAAGGCCTCGGAGAGGCGCATTACAAGGAATGGATTGCACCGCTTTACTATTCATTTGATTATGGAAACCTACATGTTGTTGTGTTGGATACCTACGAGGACCAAGATTCATGGTGGTTTGTAGGAAATACTGGAATGTATGGGGGCTATATCTATGGCAATCAGAAAAACTGGCTTTACTCAGATATTGCGTCTAATTCGGAACCGATAAAAGTAGCGGTGATGCATCACTCCCTTGCCCTACCCCCGAATCCAAACTCTGACTGGACAGTGAACGAGACCTTTTTGAATAGGAGCAATGCCCTTGAAATTTTCCACTTGCTCTCTGGCAACATTTCACAAGTGTACTGTGGACACATCCATGACTATGTTGTTTATAACCTTACCTCAACAGGTAGTGATGTTATTTCTACAAGTGCTCCAGGCCTCCCATGTATAATGGCTGGTAATGCAGGTGGAGACCTTGACAAGCAGTATTTTCCATATTATGGATTTGTGATGGCACATGTAAATGGGTCACAAATTACAGAACACAGATTCATAAGAGAGGACCAATTTGGACTTTCAATTAGCTATAACACAACAAATGATGGCACAGCATCAGAAATCCGCGCAGATGTAGTGAATACAGGTATGACCATCCCATGGGTGAGGCTGAAATTCGTGGTCTCTGGCAGTTATGAGCAATACATGGCCTACTCACTCACCAAAAATACTCAGCTACCAGTGTTTGCCCACAACTACGGAGATTACACTGTTGTATATGTAAATGTGGAAAGCATAGGTGGAAGCACAGAGAGCATTGTGGTTACTCCACTAAAGGGGATTCAGATAGACATGCCTAGAACTATAGTGGTACTCCCAAATTCAACTGTTCTTATTTCCCATAATCTCACAAATACTGGCTACATTGGGGAAATTGCGAAGATTGGAGTTACGGGCAATCTGACAGAATGGAATGTGAGTACCTTAGACCAATATGGAAACCCGATTTCTGAAATATACATCCCAGCTCAATCTACTGTAATGATTTATGTAAGAGTTGTGGTGCCAGGTAATGCTGTAGATGGCGAAGTTTGTGGAATTCTTCTCAATGTAAGCGTGAAGGACCTACCATGGCTCTATTCTACAGTGACGGATGAGGTACACTGCATCCATACGCTTTCTGAGTATCTAGCATTCCCAGTTTTAGCTGCTGTGGTGCTCCTGTTTACATTCCGAAAGTTCTATAGCATAGAAAGATATAGGCGGAAGCATGGGCATAAAGAACTTTGAGTTGATTTCAATAGAAGCAAAGAGATTTGCAAATCTTGGCGAGAAATTTCCTAACATCAGAGTGGACCATAACAGCACCGTTACCATGATTACACCTATTTCTGATAAAGAAGCAAGTTTTGATTTCAGATTTACTGCAAATTTTGTGGGAATTGGCGTTATAAAAATTGAGGGAAAGATTCTGTATGAATGCAACTCAAGAGAAATCACGGAAATGTGGTCAAAGACGGGAAATCTTCCAAATGACATGGCATCAGAGATTCATACTGTCGTGATGATGAATTGTATTCCAGAGGCAGTGCTGCTCGCAAGGGACTTGAAGCTACCATCTCCCATTCCTCTTCCTACCGTGCAATTCGGGAAAAAGCCACCACAACCAAAACCTGGTTCAGGTATAGAAGTGGCATGAGAGAACAGGTTCTTAAAAAGCTTCAACTGGCTACTACCAAAGCTCTCGTGATAGAGTGCACAGTCCCCAAGCCAGGTAATGTCTCACGTTATCATGATTTTCCAGAACAGAAATTTGAGCATTTTCTAGTGTCGGGGATAGAACTTGGTATGAGATTACCAGAGTTAGCTGCAAAATTTTCGCTTGGTGATACTGTGATGAAAGCTACCAGAACCATGCTTTCAGTACAGAAGGGTGGCAATACACACCTTGGCTCCATTTTTTTGCTGACGCCGCTCCTTGCGTCAGCGTGTGCAAATAATGGAGTAGTAAATTTTGCAGATGTCCAGACGCGCATTAAAAGAGCAGATTGGGAGGATACCTTGAAGTATATTAAAGCAATTCGGATGACTGACTTCGATAAGTTACCAGACATTGAAGGAAAACTGAATGTGAAATCTGATGATATCGCAAATTTTGTGCGAAGAAAAAAAGTGGCTCTCTATGATTGGATGAGTGCAGGTATTGAGGTAAATGGTATCTGTTACGAATATGTGGAGTGTTATAAACTTACGCAAGGCACAGCAAAAGAGATCATAGAAAATCTGGATAAGGGAATAGAGAAGGCGGTCCAGCATGGTTTTCTGTTTGCACTCAGTAGTTATGTAGACAATCTTGTCATAGGCAAAAAAGGGAAAAGGTATGCACTACAATTGCAAAAACTGGCTGCTGAGCTCTATAATAAGAGGGCCGCGTTTGCCCCAGTAGGATGCAAAAGCCAGATGAAGTTTAGGCAACTGTTTAAAAAACTCGAGAGAGATGAGGTTAACCCCGGAACCACTGCAGACATCATTGTATCTGCCCTATTTCTGGTTTTTCTTGATGAGGTAAGGATCTGATTAACCCGCTCTTACTTCAAACTCACAATGCTCAGCACCATCGTAAATACATTTTATCTCTTTACAAGTAACAGCATTTATTTTGCAGAGGCGCCCTATCCCTTCAATGTAGCCAGATAAATGATCGCAGAAGACCTTGCTCAGTTGAAAGTTCTTCACTGCAAAGCGAAAAAAATCTTTTCCTGTTTCTAGAATTACAAACTCTCCCTTGGTGTAATTTTCTCGCCAGAATTTTGGACCGTAACTAATCGCCTTTTCAGGAGACATAAAATGACCTAGTACGAGTTTCTGTATGGGTGAAATGGAAGGAGAGTTCCTTCCCATGTCTTTTATCTTCTCTGAGTCCTTATCCAGGACTTGAAAACAGGCATCTAGAAACATTTTGCGAATTTCCAGGGACACATTTTCTGCGGGTTTCATACTCATAATCTGATTTATACTTGCCTTGCATTCCATTGTTTTCAATATTTTGTCCAGTGCCTCAATTCCCTCTATTCCTTTCTTCTTTTTTATGTACTCAACATCTGCATGAAATAAACCTGCTTTGCAATACCCTTGTTCCATAGCCACCGCCTCTCTGAGCTGTATTTTCAATTGGAATTATGTTCTTCCCTGTATATAACACTCTCTCTAGCGACATTTCGTTCTTTCAGGTAAATTCAACTGATGGAAAAAATTAGTGCGACTAGTTCTTCCGTGTTTGTTTTCCTACACATCCCACTTAAAAGCAAATTCGCACCATTCCTGCCCATCATGGACACATTTTACTTCAGTGCACACCATATTCTTTGCCTTGCAAAGGTCGCCCACACCAACAAAGTAGCCAGTGAAGTAAACGCACATCAACTTTGTTGACCTGAAATTTTTCAAGGCAAGACGGGCATGGTCTGTCTCATTCTCCAGAACCACGAGTTCTCCAACTGAATAGTGCTCTTTCCATAGTGCTGGAGCATGTTTCAGGGTATAGTTTATTGTGAGAAAGTAGGGAAGAATCATTTTTATCAGGGAAGAGACACGAGGTGCCTCCCTTCCCATTTCCTTTATTTTTTCAATGTTGCCTTCAAAAACATCCAGACAGGCGTCTAGGAATCTTGCTCTAACGGTGAGAGGAACATGGTCATGAGTTCGCATTGTCCGAATCTGGCTGAGCGAGATGCCCATTTCCCCTAACTTCTTGTCTAACTGACGCAGTCCTTCATCGCCTCTCTTCTTCTTGATATAGTCCAGATTTGCATGAAATAACCCTGCCTTACACCAACCCTCTGATATTTCCACCATTTCCACACCAACTTTTGGTATCTAGTATTCCTATATCTCCACTCCTTTAATAATTTTTCTTATTTTTTCCTTCCTCCCCTGGCTTGGAAAAAAATCATGTATCCCACTTAAAAGAGTATTCTCACCAAGGATGCCCCGCATGCACACATTTTACCTCTGTGCATACCAGATTCTTTGCTCTAGTAAGGTCACCCACACCTGCGAATGCACCAGCAAGAAAAACGCACATTAGCTTTGTTGTCCTGAAATTTTTCAGGGCAAACAGAGCATGTCCTGGTCCACTTTCCAAAATTACAATTTCTCCCACAGAGTAATGGTCTCGCCACACGCGAGATGCATGTGTCAAAGCGTAATTTGGACTGAGATGAAACGGATACAGCATCTTTATCAGCATGGAGGCCTTAGGTGCTTCTCTGCCCATCTCTCTTATTTTCTCGATCTTGCCATCAAACACCTTCAGACAGGCATCCAGAAATTTACATCGCATACTGAGTGGTACCTGGTCTCGGGAACGCATACTCTTGATTTGTGTAAGATTAATTCCCATTTCCTTTAAAACCTTATCTAATGTATTCAGCCCTTCGTTTCCCTTTTTCTTTTTGATATATTCCATGTCAGTTTGAATTATCCCAGCTCTACACAAGCCATCCATGATTTCACTCATTTTTTCACCACAGTCCAAGCCATAGAAACCTCTACGCCTTCCTGCTTTAATAACCTTTCTCACCATTCTGCCGTGCACCTTTAGAAAAATCTAAATCTCGGGCAATGTATACAATTACATGGAACATTTTGCAGAAGTTGTGAGCGTGCTCACTTATCCAAACGTGCCAGAAAACATAATGCCTTTCGTGACATTCAAAGCTAGAGTGGACAATCTGATACTGGAAAAAGGACTGAAAATTCTTATTTTGAGAGTTGTGGGAACTGATTCATACTATGTGATTTTTCCTGAAAAAACTACAATGAAAAAATGCCTGGCTGAATTAAAAGAAGCAGGGATTTCGATAAATAAAAGAACAGAATTATATATATCAAAATATATTAGATGATTAATAAAACTTGCATCCTGCAAAGGTTTATATACTTCTAAGTGTATGTCTATTTGTCGGACAAAATAATGGCAAATGGCTGACGGTGGTATGATGGCGGAAGAGACCGCAAGAATAACGGTGCGCTTGCCTCTGGAGTATCTCCAGAAACTGGAGCAAATCCAGCAAAAGAACAACGAAAAAAATCTCTCAGAGGTAATCCGCCGTGCTCTCGATGACTACATCCAGAAGCAGTTGCCTCCTGAAAACATCATGGTGGTTACTCTCGCACTTCCCAAAAGCCTCGCAATGAAACTCGAGGCGATGATAAGCGAGGGGATGGACGCCGTGAGCATCGAGGAGGCGATAAGGAATGCAATCAGAGATTACCTGGAGAAAAAGCTAAAAGAAATCGCCATCACAAAAAGCCAATAGCCAGATTGTCCGAACAAAACCAGAAGGGGTGGGACCATGACAATAAATTCCATAATAAAAGATGCGGAAGAATTCGAAAAAGAGTATCCCCTGCCAAAGCAAGAGCTGAACATAAAAGTTGTTGGGGTTGGCGGTGCTGGATGCAACAGTTTACACCACCTCCAGAAGCTCGGAGTAAAGAACATTGATTCCATCGCAATCAACACGGACTATGTCCATCTCAAATCAATCCATGCAAAGAAAAAGATTTTACTGGGAGGCCACCTCACAAGGGGAAATGGTGCTGGGGGCTTACCTGAGATAGGTGCACATGCCGCCGAGCTTTCCAGGAGAGAACTTGAGACCGTATTCAGAGGCACGCAGATTGCATTCGTAATTGCAGGTATGGGTGGTGGAACAGGCACAGGTGCAGCCCCTGTTGTGGCAGAGATTGCAAAGGAGGCAGGAGCGATTGTGATTTCTGTAGCGACATCTCCATTCAGGTATGAAAAAGGGCGGATTCATACAGCCAGACAGGGAATCGCTGCCCTGCGGAGGTTTTCGGACTGTCTGATCGTGCTGGACAACAACAAGCTTCTGGACATTGCACCCACGCTCCCGCTTGAGCATGCCTTCGGTGTGATGGACCAGGTGATTGCAGAAATGATTTCAGGCGTTACTGACACACTCACGCTACCCTCGTTGATCAACATTGATTACGCAGACATGCGGACCATTTTTTCGTATGCAGATGGAAACATGAGTACCCTGCTTTACGGCGAGGGTTCTGAGGAGGAGCCAGAGAAAATTGTAGAGGATGCCCTCAACAATCCATTTCTGGATGTGGATTACACAGGTGCAAGAGCAGCAATAATTCACATTACTGGTGGAACCAAGCTTACGCTGAGAAATGCCAATGCAGTGATTGAAGGAATTGCTTCCCAATTTAGTGAAGATGCAAACATAATTTTCGGTGCAAGGATTCTTCCAGAGTTCGAAGGTAGCATAAGAGTGATGGCAATTGCAGTTGGAGTCAAATCACTGGTGCCACTGGAACCTGAAGGGATATACGAGATTGTGCCTGGAACAATAGAGCTTACAAGGTAGGTGGTCAAATGAACGGGGGTGGGACTATGAATGTAATAAAGATGTTTGATGATTGCTCTGCCCCGATTGACATCTGTGTGGTGGGTTGCGGCGGCGCCGGCATCAACACGCTCAGGGAAATAAAAATAGAAACGCCAAGAATCAAGAAAGTGGCAATCAACCTCTGTCTCGGCGGAAGTCTGCTTAGTGCTGCAGCCCAGCACCGAATCTACCTTTCAGAGAGAAACCTGGAGGAATACACAAGCCAGGATGTTTACCATCTTTGCATTGCCAACTACAAAAAGATTACTGAGGCAGTGGGCGAGCCAGACATAATAGTGGTAATCACCGCTCTTCGAGGTAAAACTGGGATGGGAATTGCAAAGGCATTGAAGGAAATTTACGAGCATAAACTTGTGCTGGTAATTGGTTATGCACCATTTTGCTTTGAAGGTAACTTCGACTTGAAAAAAGCAATTGAGTATCTGGGAGACGGCAACATCTGGCTCATTGATAATCAATTAATTGCCGATCTTTCTCACGAAAAAAAGTTGATGAAAGTTGTGAAGATAGCCAACCAGATGGCTGATGCACTAGTTGAGCATGTGGTAAATGGCTTCACCAGAAAGAGCATAGAGGTGTTGAAGAAACACCCAGTCCGGGGAAGAGCAGACCTCGGGATGGGCACAAGTTTGCTCCAGGCACTGAACGACATTGAAGCAACCCCTGCAAGAGCTGCCTTCGTTTCAGTGAAGGTGCCTGAGAAAGACGCCTTCAGGATTGAACATTTTGCAAAATACATTGAGGAGACAGGTGCATTCGCAAAGGAGAAGGTGTTGCTTTCCTCCTTCTCTGGCTTCCGCACGGAAATTCTGGCGGTGAAGGAGATACACTGAGGACTCAGCTTGTCAATAATACAAAGGAGACAACAAACAATGTGCTAGATATTGCTAGAGAGATTTTATATACTCACTTTCCTATTCTCTCTCTGTGGTTCTCATGAAATTGGAGAGCAAAACTCCGAAGAGTTTAGGGCTCAGAAATGGCAGAGACAACACCCGTGGTTTTACAAATGGGCTGACAAATGGCTTCACCAATGGGAATAGCCACAGAACTGGAAGAAAATTGAAGGAGAGCAGAAACCATGACAAAATTCTGGCTGTTTTTGTGCTTGCAATGCTGGTGCTGAGCGTTGTTGCGTTTCTCACATGGCAGAGTGGCAATGCTAGCTCAATAAAAATAGATGGTAGTTTTGAGGACTGGCAAGGTGTTGAAAAGACCACGAAGGGAAGAGATGTGAGCGTGCCAGAGAACATAGACATTGAAGAGTATGCAACTGCTGATTTAGGCAAGAATGTGGCATTCTATGCGAAGGTTCATGGCAGGTTCCTTGCTGGCAATTGCAGTCCTGCTGGTGAGACCTTATCAGAGCACAATGTTTCTTTTGCAACTCAGCGAGAAACTGCAATTCCGAATGTAAACGGTAGAGATGTAGCTTATGTGTTCGTGGACACTGACAACAACCCAACAACTGGATTCAAGCCATCTGTTAATTTTGCAGTGGGTGCAGACAGGGCAATAGAGATGGTTGGCAAGAATGGAAAGATAGAGGCAAGCCGTGTTTTGAGTTTTGCAGGTGTGGTGCAGCAGGAATGGACATGGAACATTGGTGATAGCGTGCCTGCAGCAACAAACGGGAAGGAAATGGAGACGATGGCAACCAAAAGTGTGCTTGGCATTGGAGAAAGTTACGCAGTTTACTTCTACATGATTGACTGGAACGGCAACAAGGGCATGGTTGATAATGCGTTCCGAAGCGAAAATGCGAAAGTTTCTATGTCTGGACTTTATCTGAATAGCCACGCAACTGCAAGAGCAAAGAGCACGGAGATGGAGGTAAAAGGCACACCTCACCCACCAATCCACATAAACGGCAATTATGTTTTTGCACACCAGGCAGCTAGTGAGGGCTGGCCTGGAGATGGAAGCGAAGGAAATCCATACATAATTGACGGCTATGACATTGATGCAAATGGAGGCAGGTATGGCTTCTGGATTGAGAACACGGATGCCTATTTTGTGATAAGAAACTGCAGCGTGCGTGGAGCAACAGATTCAGGCAGTGTTCCCTACGGTGCTGGAATTGCGTTAATCAATGTGAGACATGGCACATTGGATTCCAACAAGTGCAACAACTCAAACTTGGGAATTTATTTGTATAAAGGTAGCCAGTACAACACCATGACAAACAACAACGCCTCTAGCAACACCTACGGCATCCTCTTGTCTTCCTCAAGCAACAACAGCATCACAAACAACACCGCCTCGGGTAACTCCAGATACGGCATCTACTTGTATTACTCAAGCAACAACAGCATCACAAACAACACCGCCTCGGGCAACTCCGAGTACGGCATCTACTTGGGTTGGGACTCAAGCAACAACAGCATCACAAACAACACCGCCTCGGGCAACTCCTTAGGCATCTTCTTGGAGTTCTCAAGCAACAACAACATAACAAACAACAACGCCTCGGGCAACTCCTACGACGGCATCTTCTTGGATTACTCAAGCAACAACAACAACATAACAAACAACAACGCCTCGAGCAACTCCTTAGGCATCTCCTTGTGGTTCTCAAGCAACAACAGCATCACAAACAACAACGCCTCGGGCAACTCCAGATACGGCATCTGCTTGTATTACTCAAGCAACAACAGCATCACAAACAACAACGCCTCGGGCAATTCCAACTACGGCATCTACTTGAATTCCTCAAGCGACAACAACAACATAACAAACAACAATGCCTCGGGCAACGGCTACGGCATCTACTTGTCTTCCTCAAGCAACAACATCATCACAAACAACAATGCCTCTGGCAACTCCCAATACGGCATCTTCTTGGAGTTATCAAGCAACAACAGCATCACAAACAACAACGCCTCGGGCAACTCCAACTACGGCATCTACTTGTTGGACTCAAGCAACAACATCATTACAAACAACATTCTCTGGGAGAACGGGATAGGAATTTGGGGACATATGTTAGAGCACTGGAATACGCATAACATAGACACAACAAATTTAGTGAACGGTAAACCTGTGTACTACTACAAGAACCGCAATGGCGAAACTGTTCCATCTGATGCCGGGCAGGTAATTCTTGCAAATTGTTTAACTATGACAGTATCAGGGTTGACTATTTCTAATGCAAGTGTCGCAATCCAACTAGGGTTCTCAAAGTATAACACCATCACAAACAACAATGTCTCGGGCAACTCCCAATACGGCATCTTCTTGGAGTTATCAAGCAACAACATCATCACAAACAACAACGCCTCGGGCAACGGCTACGGCATCTACTTGTCTTCCTCAAGCAACAACATCATCACAAACAACAATGCCTCGGGCAACTCCCAATACGGCATCTTCTTGGAGTTATCAAGCAACAACACCATCACAAACAACAACGCCTCGGGCAACGGCTACGGCATCTACTTGGATCACTCAAGCGACAACAACATCACCTATAACTGGATTTGCTACAACACAAAGTATGGTCTCTATATATCATGGGGTTCTACAGGCAACACAATCCACCACAACAATTTCATTCGCAACAATTGTGCGGGCAAAGGCGTTTCTGGCAATTGCCAGGCATGCGCTCATTTTAGCGGCAACTTTTGGTATGACAACACATCTCAGGAAGGCAACTACTGGAGTAACTGGGATGGTAATGGCTGGGGCAGTGCAGATGCCTATCCCATTGCTGGCAGTGTTGGGGCAAGCGACTGGTATCCACTTGAAAGACCTGTGAGCGAACTCTCTGTCCTGCCCATTTTCATGCTTGCCATTACCTGTCTCGGTTTCTTTTTAAGAGCCAGAACAAAACGCTCTTAATTATTTTTTACCTTCTTTCATGGACCCTCTGTGCGACTTCTCTGTGCTCAGCACATCCAGATAAACGCTTTCCACATCTTTTGCGACTTTTTTCCAGTGGTATTTTTCCAATGCCTTCTTTCTCCCGTTTTCTCCGAGTGTCTTGGCGAGTTCAGGGTTCTCAAGCAGTGTTTTTATTTTCTCAGCAAGGTCTTCTGGGTTCATCGGTTTGCAGAGCAGCCCCTCCTTTCCATCCTCAATTACCTCATTAACACCTGGAATATCCGAAACCACAACTGGTTTTCCAGACGCCATTGCTTCCACAATCACGAGTCCAAATGCCTCAAGACGAGAAACTGAAGGAAGCACAAACACATCGCAGGTTGCAAAGTAGCTTGGAAGTTCAAGGTGCGAGATTCTTCCGAGAAACAAAACCCTATGTTCCAGATTTCTTATTTTTGCAAGTTTCTTGAGATTCTCTATTTCAGGTCCATCACCCACGATGAGCAACATCACATCCTTAGGTAGATACTGGCATGCGTCAATCAAAAAACTTACTCCCTTCTGGTAAACCAAGCGACCCACAAAAAGCACAATTTTGAAGTTCTCATACCGTTTCTTAAGTTCCTGAGAAAATCTATCTGGGGAAAAGCGATGTGTGTCCACAGCAGAAGGAATTATAACAGGCTCGAGATGCCAGATGGTTCTAGATGTCGCCTGGTAGGTTTTTGTGTGCACAATGATTTTTGATGCATGCTCAACTGTGTATCTACCCATTGTGTCCCGATAGAGCTCAACGATTAAATTACCCAGTGGCACTGGCAATTCCACATCACAGTGATAGGTGAGGACATAGGGTTTCTTCATTTTTACTAACGATAGCGATGCAAAGAAAGAGGCAAGCGGCGGTGGGAAGTGGAGATGGGCTACATCAAAATCAATTTTCTTTATTCTAAAAAAAATCGAGGGATTTATTGGCGTGTTAAATAGGTTTGCAAGCGTTGGCACCCTTATAATTTCAAGCCCTTCAAATTTTTCTTGCTCTGGCAAATTGTTGGTGTGGTTTGCAGTAAGCACCTTGACCTCATGTCCAAGTTCCACTAGGCCTCTGGACAATGCAAAGACATGGGATTCTACGCCACCAACATGCGGATGGAAATAAGGCGACACCTGCAAAATCTTCATGGCGCCTCCTCAACAATTTTTTTCATCTTGAGGGCATCAATCTCTAGCACTGGACTTTCTGAAATTATGGTAATTGGATAAGTTCTTTTTTTCAGTACCTTTGCAATCACTTTAAAATCTGGTTCTGCTGATTGCTCCATTGTCAAGTGCATTCGCTCCCCTTTAGATGTGTAGGCAATGCTGCTCATGTGCACATGCATGAAAGGGAAATCCCCTGTCTCAAATTTTCTCACAATTTCCTCATATTCTTCCTCAGCCCTTATTTTCCCGTTGCTTCTTGCATACATGTGGGCAAAATCAACTACTGGGATGACATTTTTAAATCTGCTGCACACCTCTAGAATTTCGTCCAGCGTTCCCCAGGCACTAACTCTCCCCATTGTTTCCAGCCCAATCACAACATCTCCGTCTCCATTATTCTCAATCTCTTCAATGCATCTCTCGAGGTTTGCAGTGATGATTTCCGTTGCCTCTGCTGGCTTTTTACCCGAGTAATAACCAGCATGCACGACAACCGGCGAGGCGTTGGCTGCGGAAGCAACCTGGGCAGTTTTTACAATGTGGACAATGCTTTTCTCCACCTTCTCTTTCTCCTTGGAATTTAGATTGATGAAATATGGTGCGTGAGCAGAAAGTTTTACTCCGTTTTTTTCTGCAAGTTCTCCCACTTCCACAGCTCTTTCCAGGTTCATTCTAGCCCCCCTCACAAATTCCAGTTCCATTGCGTTCAACCCAAGTTGATTTAGATACTCAAATGCCTCCTCATAACTTTTGCACCTTGCTGGAATCCCTGCAGGTCCAAAGTAGAACATGGCCTCACCGTTTCCTGAATACAATTGGCAGTTATAACCGTTTCTGTGTCACAAGAATACCCCTACTCCTTGCCCCCCTCCAAAAAAATTAAAATATACCCACATATTCAGCGGTTCATGGAAAAACAAGATGTTATTATTGTCGGGGCAGGGGTCTTTGGGGTGGCCATTGGGTATCACATCTTGCGAGAAAATCCGGGTAAGAAAGTAACTATCTTCGAGAAGTTTCCCACTTGTGGGCAGGGCAACACAGCAAAGAGTGCTGGTGCCTTCAGAAATGTGTTTTCCTCAAAAACCAATTTCCTTCTTGCTGACACAAGTGTTGATTTTTATTTGCACCTTCACCAGCAGGGCTATGACATTGGGCTGGAGCAGGCGGGTTATCTCTGGCTCATGAGCCATTCTCAGCTTGAGAGGAACAAGAATGTGCTCAACACGATGCAGCAAAACGGAGTAGAGCTGAAGTTCTTTGAGAAAGAGGAGTTGAAAAAGATAATGCCATACTTGAACACAGACATAGAACCCTCTGATGAAGAAGCCCAGATGATGGGACTTGAATCTATTGAAAAAGGGGTTTTTGGCGTGAAATGTGGCTTCGTGGATGCAGATAAACTCACAAGGTTCTATGAAACAGAGTTCAAAAAAATGGGTGGACAGGTGATTTATAACACAGAGGTAGCAATGCCTTTGCTTGAACCGAAAGAGAAGCTTGGATTGGAATGTGAACCATTAATTTGGCAGGATGTTGAGATTACAGGTGTGAAATTGAAAAATGGAAAAACTGTAAATGCGGACAAAGTAGTAATCGCTGCGAATTCCTGGGCACCCCAGATTCTGGACCCTGTGGGAATTGATTGCATGATTAAGTCTGTCAAACGCCAGATGTTTGTGCTGAGGAGCCCTAAACTGAGTCCACTGATGAAGGTGGAAGGGTTCAACAAATTCAACGCCTTGCCCTTTACAATCTTTCCGAAGGCGGCAATATACATAAGAGTTGATAGGATAGAAGGTAGTGTGTGGGCATCTGGACATGAGCATTTCGGTGCACCTTATCTCTTTGAGGAAGACCCGAAAGCCACAGATGAATATTACGACTATAACATTTACCAGGTGCTTCGCAAATACATGCCAATGTTTGATGGATTGAAGGCAGCGAATAAGTGGGCTGGGCTTTACGACATGAACACCCTCGATGCAAACCCTTACATATTTGAAACGCATAATGTTATAATTGCAGTCGGTTCAAGCGGTTCAGGAATAATGAAGGCAGATGCCGCAGGACGGATAACTGCGGCTCTGTATGCTGGCAGGAAAGAAGCGGAGCTGTATGGCAACAGAAAGTTTGAGGTGGCGACCCTCGGACTGAAGCACAGAAATGTTGAACCAGAAAAATTTATACTGTAGAAGGTCTCACGGTAAGAAAGCATGACTAAGAAACCGAAAATCATCGGAACAATTGAAACCACAAAAATAGTATGTCCAGTTTGTGGGAGAAGTGTTAGCGATAGCGCTAGCACCTGCCCGAATTGTGGCACCGCCCTCAAGGGTATGGCAGGTAAACCCTCTGGACCCAAGACGCAGAGGGAGAATGCAATAAACACTTTTGTTGAGATGTTCGGGCTTCCCAGAATGAAAGCAGAGTTGCTTGTAGAGAATGGCTTTGATACCGTTGACGAACTGAGGGATGCCCTTGAAGACGAGCTTGTAGCTACTGGACTGTCAAAAGAGGAAGCTAAAACCATAAAGACCAGATTATCTGAAAAAATAAAAGAGCTAGAACCCAAGCCACCTGTAGAACAAAAAATTCCAGATACTGGAGGAGTTACTGCACCCACAAAAAGTGATGATGCCCTCGAGAAATGGCTCACAGGTGAAAGTGAAACAAAAGTTTTTGGAGAGGCAAAAAAAGATGCTAAACCTCTAATCACACAAGTTTCAGACAAGGAGAATGTGAAAAAAGTAGAAAGTTTGAAAAAATGGCTTGAGGGCGATGAGACCGCACTGGGTGATTGGCTAGAGGAAGAGAAGGCATCTGTTGCAGTCGCGGAAAAAATTTCCGCACATGGTCTTGATGCTGTAGGAGTGCAACTTGCTGAAAAGGAGAAACTGCTGACGCAGAAGGAAGAAGAAATTGCAAAAATTAAAGCAGAGCTGGACTCAATGAAGGAAATCATGGCGAAATACATGGATAGAGTGAGAAGTGGTGCATTTGACCCAATGAAACTCATTGAGGAAACAGCAGTGATGAGCAAACAACTCCAGGAAGAGGTAAAGAAACGAAAACAAATGGAGGAAGAACTGGAGCATGTGAAAAAAGGTACGGTCGCGATAATAAAGTATGTGAAGGCGCAGCAGGCGAAGGCAAAGGATGCAGAACTGAATGCCCTTAAAAAACGACTTGAAAATGAGTTGAGAGAAAAGGAAGCAATTGCTTCTGTGCTTAAGACCAGAGAGGAGGAGATTGCCAAACTGAAGGAATCCCTAGAAAAGGGAATTCAATCACTCCCGAAAGATGCTCAGGCCTATAAAAAGATGGAAATGAGAGTGGCGGAACTGGAAAGCATGATTGCCGCTAAAGATAAGGAGATAGAGACCCTTAACAAGACGATTGCTGAGCTAAGAGAGGCCTCAGCCACTACCATGTCTAACGGTGCTTCTGCAGAAATTCGTGCTAGAATGGAAGAGGAACTCATAGCCAAAGAAAAGGAATTTGTAGAAAAGGAAAGTGCACTGCAGAGAAGAATTATTGAGCTTGAACAGGAGAATCAGAACCTGCGGATTGAAAGAAAACTGGAGCAGGAAGCACTTGAACTCAGAATGAAGTCGGTGCCAGAAATCGAGGAAACTCTCAACAAGAAAATTCAGGAATTAACTGCAAAGGAAAAAGAACTGGCTCTGAAAGAGGCTGAGATAGGGCGGCTACGTGAGGAAATTAGGTTCAAGGAAGAGGAGATGCGGAAATTAAAAGATACACTGGCTTTCAAGGAAGAGGAGTATAATAGAAGAGAGGAAGACATAAGATACAGAGAAGAAAAGCTCCAAGAAGAACTAAAGAAACTTGCGTCAATGCGGGCAGAGATACAGGACACTAAATCATTGGAAGCAAAGCGTCGACTTGAGGACTTGGAAGCAGAGATTGCAAAGAAAGAAGAGGAACTCAGGGCAAGGGAAAGGTATCTACAGGCGAAGTCAGAGGAACTGCGGCTTAAAGAGAGAGGCCTAGTGGCTGAAGAAATTGAGATGAAAGAAGCGGAGAGAGAGCAGGAGATAAAGCAGGAAAAGGTGAAGACAGGAGTGACAAGATTGGATGATTTGCTTTACGGCGGCTTCCCGTTTGGCTCAAATATCCTCATAAATGGACCTCCACATGTTGGCAAGGAAGTGCTTATGAACCTATTCATGGCGGAAGGGTTAAAGAAGGGTGTGCCATGTATCTTCGTGATTACAGATAAATCAATTCCAACTCTCGTGGAGGAATTGAGATACATTGTCCCAAGTTTTGAAGAGTATGAGAAAATCGGCCTTGTGAAATATGTAGACGCGTACTCGAAAAGCATGGGTGAGGAGACAAACAACCCAAATGCCATATACATTGATGAACCAACGGATACGAAGGGAATCGCGGAGGCAGTGGATAGCATAGCCAAGGAATTCAAGAAAAAACACAAGTATTACCGTCTCACATTTGAGTCAATTTCCACAATAATTGCCTATCTAGATACTGCATCCGTGTTCAAATTCCTGCAACCCTTCTGTGGTAAGCGAAAGAGGGATAGAGCAGTCGCGCTCTACACCATAGAAACGGGAATGCACAGCGAATCTGATATTCAAATGCTAGGACACATGATGGATGGGTCAATCGAGTTCAAGCTTGAACAATTGAAGACATATCTCAGTGTCAAGGGAGTTTGTGATGTGCAATCAAGGGCATGGATTCAGTATAACTTCTCAAAGAACAAGATAAGCATTGGTTCCTTCTCACTGGACCACATAAGATAAAGATGTTGAAAGACGAGAAAGAGATTGGGATAGAGTGCTTTCTCACAGAAGGTTTAACTGGAATTGGTGGTGTTCTCAAGGCTGAGCCAGAGGATTTTATTGTTGTTGAGACCGCAAAACTACCAGAAGTTGTTGAAGATGGAAGATACACCATCGCTAGAATTCGCACGAGGAATTGGGAGACAAACAAACTCGTGAGAGAATTCTCAAAAGCAATGCACATCAGCAGAAAGCGGATTGGATTTGCAGGCACAAAGGACAAACGTGCTGTCGTGGAACGGTATTTCTGTTTTGATGCTCCACCAGAACTTGTTAAGCAAATCAACCTGAAGGATGTGACAATTCTCCAAATGTTTAGAGCAAAAAAGCAGATTGAGATAGGTGATGTGATAGAGAATGCGTTTGACATTCTTGTGAGGCAGGTGGAACCAGCCGAAACTGAAAAAAGAATTTCAAGCATTTATGAGAAAATCAAGGCGAATCTAGGTTTTCCAAACTTCTTTGGCATCCAGCGATTTGGCGTTTACAGGCCAGTAACCCACATTGTGGGCAGAGAAATAGTGAAAGGGAAAATAAAGGAGGCAGTGCTCACCTACATTGCAAATCCACTTGAAGAGGAGGCAGAGGAAACACGGCAGATTCGAGAGCGACTTGCACAAAATCTTGACTTTGGTAATGCAGCAAAAGAAATGCCAGATTCAATGCTGTTTGAACGTGCAATCTGCCAGAAACTTGCAGAAAACCCTGAGGATTATGCTGGTGCTTTATGCGTGCTTCCGAAAAATCTCTTAATGATGTTTGTCCATGCCTACCAGTCCTTTCTTTTCAATCGGATTCTGAGCAGGAGAATCAAGAGGTTTGGTGGAAATACGCTGGAGATAGGGGACATTGTTCTGCCAGTGAAAGATGGCGTGCCACAAGAAGAGCAACACATTCCTGTTAAATCCTCAAACTATTCCACTGTTTTGGAGAAATGGAGGCAGGGGAAATGTATAGTTTCTGGCATTGTTTTTGGTTCTGAGCCAGTGTTTGCAGAAGCTGAGCCAGGTGAAATTGAGCAAAAGGTGATTGAGGAAGAAAAACTTGTCCCTGTGGATTTTATTATTCCTGAAATCCCAGAGATTTCGTCAAAGGGCACAAGAAGGGGCTTGTTTGCAGTTCCGAAAAATTTTGAATGGGAGCTAGAAAATGTAGGTGTGCGTTTTCGTTTTTCGTTGCCAAAGGGTACATATGCCACATCTCTCATGCGAGAGTTCATGAAAACAAAACCAGAAAACTACGGATAGTTTAAGCTAGAATATCACCAATCACTGCAACCCATCCATCTTTCCCGTATCCCTGGGCCATGTCTCCAAGATACATTACACCCACAACCACAGTCACCTTCTTGTTTATGTAGTCTTTTGGAGATTCATCATAAATTCCCCAGAGAAATGGGGCATCGCACCCCCTGAAATAGGTGAGGTTGTAGATTGGCACAGTGCCAGCGTAAATAGTGTCCACAGATTCTATAACGCCTTCAACGACATGATAGCTCTGGTTCTGGATTTTCCCTTGCTCAATCGCCTTCCAAAGTTGCGCTGGGCTCATCGTCCCAGATGTGGTGGAGGGAGTAAATGCAGCTTTTCCGACAGTTACGGCAACCGCTACAAAAACCACAAAAATAGCAGAAAAAAAGAGCAGTTTTTGGTTTTCCAGTGCCATGTTTACTCCTGTCTCAGATTGAAAATGCAAATCCGAGCAGGAATAGACCCACAGCAAGGAAGAGCCCGAATCTGACAGTGTCGCTCCAGTCAGTGCGAAGCAACGCAGCGAGCAACAGGAAGGTTACTAGCAGCAACGCACCCACATCTGCCAAGATATGGCCCACATCTGTAATTGTCTGCTGCAAACGCTGGTCTGCTGCCCTGATTTTTGCCTGCTCCGTAGCATTGTATATGGTATAATCCTTATTCGTTATCTCAGGCGACGCATGAAGCATCATTGCTCCCACTGCTAGCATCACCATGCCAAAGAATACGAAAATTACCAGAAGTTTGCCACTTACAAAAGAGGGTATTTCCTCTCTCGGCGGCTGTGGTTGAGTTGGCTGTTGATACTGCGTTGGCGGTCTAGCTGGAGGAATTGGTTGCATTGGTTGCGGTGGTGGTGGCGCTATATAACCAGGTTGAGATGGTGTTCCCATTTGTATCACCGAGTAGGTTGATGCTTGTAAAGTATTTGAAACTTACTGTGCCATCTTTAGCGAAATTCTGATTGTAGTGTTACGGGAAAGGTTTAAAACCAAGAAGACATTAGGCGAGAGTGAGAGAAATGGGTAATGAAAATCTAATGCTTGCGTTTATTGAAACGTTCTCCCCACCTGAGGAAGTGGACATGCATGCTAAGAAGATGCTTCAGGCAAAACTTTTTTCTTACGCGGGTAAGGAGAGAATTTTTCTAGCTAAAGCAAGGTATATTGTAGACGGGAAAAAGTACGAATCCTTCATGGACCTCCTCTTTGAAACTTCAAATTTTGAAAATTTCCAGATTTATTTTGTGAAACCTAGGATCAACGAAAACTGGGAATATGATGTGCCCACTGTAGAGATGAACATCAGGAAAGGAGGTTATGGAAATCTGACCCTTGCCTCTGCCTTTGATCCGTTTTCATTTAAAAGATGGGATATGGAAAATCTGAAGGCAGTAGAGGAAGAGGCAATGTTCAGATTCTATTTCTTCGATTTCTTCTACCCAGAATCCATTCGTTCCCAGTCATTGCGGGGAGACATGGAAAGGAAGTATCCATTTACATTTGACTTGTTTCTGTTTGAAGATTTGCTGAAATTCGCAAAAAAATTCGGAGTTTTGCCCTTAATTCTTAGGGTATGTGTGTACACTAAGCACTTCAGATTCACCTACGATATTGACATAGTAAACGATGCCTTCATTGCCAATTTTAGGGCTGGTAAATTTCCAGTATCCGCAAGGATTTTTAGACATCCAAAGCAGTATTACTATTTAGATAGGGTACTTGCCACAGCAGACATAGGCGAACATCCAAAGCGTGTGCTGGAGACTGTCTTTGAAACTAAGGGCGTTTCTGTCTTCGACATCGCCAATGCCTACGGGCTTTCTGAAAAAATGGCGGAAGGTTCACTCGAGGTATGTGTGAAACACGGATTTCTGGAAAAAGTTGGCAAACCTCCTTCAGTGACCTATGTACCCAAATTCGAAAGTTTTGGTGGAGTAATGGAATATACTCCTCCAAGACCTATACCTGAAGCGAAGCAGGATGAAAAAATACCACCAGAACCAGTCGCAGAAATCTCTGCAGAAGACACAATTTGTCCCGTTTGCCATGGAAAGAAGAGCCCAGAGGAGATTGTCTGTGAAAGATGCGCTAGAGCATCGGAAATAATTGCAGAGCAGAATGAGGAGGCTGCTGAAATTGCGGCCGAGATCTTTTCAAATATAAAAGAGACAGATAATAATGAGACAATATCAACAGGCAAGGAGATAGTTCTGGTTGAAGAAGCAAAAAAAGATGAAAGTAAGGCAGAGGAGAGGACATTGAAAACAGAGGAAGGGACAGAGACAAACGGAGCGGACGAAAAGGATCCAAAAATCGAAGAAAGGGCCGATAAAGAGGTTTGTGCAATACCTACCATCTGCCCGAGTTGCGGTTTTGATGTGCAAGGTTCAATTTGTGCCAGCTGTGGTTATAGGCTGGGAGAGAAAAATCTCTGATGAGAAATACATAATTATGAGCACTATAAAGCCGATAATTGCGCTGATCAGAGCGGGAAGCATAAAAATTAATGAAATCCCAGAAAGAATGAGCAATGAAAAAATGCTCAAAACGCCTGAGACAATCCCTAAACTCCGATATCTTGCCTTTCTTATGTATATTGCACTTATAAGTGCAAAACCTCCGACAAAAACAGAAAGAGTGCTGGATACCATCAGATTTGCTATGTAGTCATCAACTGTTTGAAATGAAGTGAGCGTCTGATTTAAGGTTCCATTCCCCTGTTCCATCTCAAGATTGAGTGTATTGTCCAAATACTTTCCTACAACCACAGTGCCATTTATCGTCTGATAACCCTCCTTCTCAAAAATCAAGGAATGAACACCAGTTGGAAGTGGAATTTCAAATGTCCCGTTTTGGTCTGAGAATAGTGTGAGACCTGAGCCAGAAACCGTGATTTTCACATTTTCAATCGGTGATGTAGTATTCGTATCTGAGATACTGCCTTTCAGGATTGCACTGTGTTCGTAGTGCTCATCATAAGCTGCATATAGTAATATCCCACCAGCGATAAAGTTCACCGCTGCAATCACCAAAAGAAGAATAGACACAACAAGAAGCCACTTTGGGTTCTGCTGTCGTCTAGGTGGTGCAAATGGGGTGGAGTATCTCGTAATTTCGTAATAGTATTTGGGGGAAGTATATTGAGGATAATAGTAGGAGTATGGATAGTATTGATAGGCATAAGGATAATAGTAGTTGTACCCGTAGACGATTTGGGGGTATTGTGGGGGTGCAACCTGCGGTGGTTGTGGATTATTGGTTGTGTTTGATGCGGACATGCAAAAAGAGGATGGAACGCCTCCATAAAAAAGTATCTATAATCTCTTTTCCATTCTGATTCCATGCATGCCTTTCTTGTAATAATCTTGCAAAAATTCAATCTGGCTATATCCATTTCTTTTATAAAGTGAGATTGCTGTCTTGTTTGTTGTTTTTACCTCTAAATGCATTATATTACAGCCGCGTTTGAGTGCCCTCTCTTCTGCATGTTGGAGCAATGCCTTTCCTATTCCTTTTCCTCTCCAACTCTCAGCCACTGCAATTGAATACAATCTTGCCACTCTTGCATTTCTTCTGAAAAGCAGAATGTAGTAGCCAACAATCCGCCCATTAATGTGAGCAACCCACCCCTCAGAATTCGCCTCAAAAAGAAGGTAGCGCATTTCTGCTGGCGAGTAGCGAAGAAACTCCTCAAAACATTCTCTCTCAACAGCCAAAATTTCACCAATGTCCTCCTTTTTTGCCATTCTAATCGTTAACATTAGATCACCGTGCTGTGAGATAGTTGATAATTTTGGAATAAATCTCTGGGTTTGCAACATCTTCATAGCCCGCATCAATTGAAGGATTATCGTTAACCTCAATCACAAAGATGTTTCCGTTCTTTACCTTCAAATCCACACCATAAAGCCCCTTTCCTACCACATTTGCTGCTTTAATTGCAACTCTCTTGATTTTCTCGGGTATCTGGTGCACATCCACTGCCTCAATGTTTCCCCAGAAAATTTTCCCGCCGACAGTTTTTCTTATTTTCCAGTATCCATTTACCATGTGATACTTTGCGCCAAAAATCACATGTCCATTTAGAATTCCAACTCTCCAGTCATAATTTGATTCAACATATTCTTGAGCTACAATAATATCGCTTCTTCTGAAATATCGCCTGGCAACTTTCAGGAATTTATTCACATCGTTTACCTTCTCCACATGTTTTGAGAAGTTTGTGGTGGGGGCTTTAAGCACGACGGGCTTTCCAAGTTTGGCAAATAACTCTCCAGCCATTTTTTCAGTGATTTCGTCCTTCAAAAGAAAATAGGTCTCTGGAAACGGAATTTTGTGTTTTTTCATCAGCATGTAAAGATGTGCCTTATTGCAGCATACTGTGATACTCCTTGAATCATCAATAACCCTTAAACCATGGAGTTCTGCAAGACGGGAGACCACATAGGTGGGATTTCTTGGATCGGTTGTGGCTCTGATAAAGATTGCATCATATTCTGGCACATAATCTATGTCATCTTTGAAAAGAAATTCAAAAGTGTGTCCTTGCTCCATTGCAGCATGATGAAATTTCACAAGCGCGTACAACTGTGGGGCATGCGTCAGATTCTCCAGCTCTATAAAACACCCTATCCTTGCCATTTTTTCCTCTCCGAATTGCCATTCCTTTTATTTGGAATGCCAGCAAAAGGAACTGCACCGCTGAGCAGTATTTCCTTTCTTGTTTCAAAGAAGTAAGCCACAAACAATGGAATTTTGAAAGTTCTCCAGAGTTTGTTCGCAATCTCCTCAAATTCCTCATTTCTAGTTTTTCCGAGCACAACAATTTCCTTTCTCAATTTGCCATGGACTGGTTCTACACAAACAGGATATGTGTGATTTCTTGTGAGTGAAAGCATTGTCTGGCTTACGCGTTTTCTATTCTTTACCACCCTGGGCGTGTACATGAACGGATTAATTGGATAGATGAGGGCAGGAATCTTGAAATCAAACTGAGTCGTGATGTGAAATTGTGCGCATGGAATTCCTTGCTTTTTAACCCGTTCAAGAAGCACAGGCACACAGAATAAATCCAGAGCGTTTGTTGTTAATGAATATTCTGCTTTTTTGACGCCAGAGCCAGTCCCTTTACCAATTATCTCTTCTGCAACCATTGAGAAATAGCCCGATTTCAGAAATCGCACATCTGGGAAACTGTGTTTATCTGGAGGCTCATCTGCCTCAGAACTTTCCTCTTTAGCTATCAAGTTTTCCTCAAAATTGCCATTAAACAGGAGATATTTAAATATTCTGAATGCTTTACCTTTATGGATGACCGAAACGGACAGCAAAGAAGACGACACAAAAGAGAGCGGGAAAAAGTCAAGACGAGAAAAGAAATATTCCTTGCCATCTAGCGACACGATTTTGGATGCGACAATGAACCTCTACATTTCTGGGAGGGTAGTGGACTCCCAGGAGAAACTCAGGAAACTAATCCTTGGCAAACTTCAAAAGGATGATCCACTTTACAAGCTTTCAGGCAAAAGATTAAGGAAAATTTTGATAAAGGCAGGAATCGCAAAGGTGCAGATTGTGGCTAGGGAATCTGAAGGAAAAAGACCCTATTTTCTCTGCCCTGTTTGTGATTCTCGACTTGCGAAGATAGTGAATCAGACCCTAAATGGGACAGAAGTGGTAATCGGATACAAGTGTCCAACATGCGGATACTGGACGCACAGAAAGAAAAGAGTGCCAGTTCGCTATATATTTACGCTGACCAAAACTTAATAAAACAGAGGAGTATGGAATTTTGTGAAGACATATCCTGATTGTATCGTGTGTTATCTTCGCCAGGTCTTAGAGGCACTTGATTTGAACAGGGTAGATGAGGCAAAAAAGCGAGAGGTTATTTTTAGGGCTGCAAGTAAGATGAAAAGGATGGACTTCAGCAAGTCCCCATTTGAAAACACTGGAGTTCCCCATGGTGTGGTTGCAAAAATGCTTGGTGTGGATGACCCTTATGCGGTGGCTAAGGAAGAGATGAACAGAAAGGCACGAAATATTGTGGATAAACTCCATCTGCCTGAAACTGGCCAGTCATCAAAACATTTTGAGTTTTTGCTCCGTGCGAGTGCAATCGGAAACTGGCTCGATTATGGGCCCCCTGTAGAAAAGAATCTGGAGAGAGTGAACGAACTTATCAAAAATAACAATGTTATTGCATCTGGTTACATGGACAACTTCTGGAAACTGGAAAAAATCCTTTTGGGGAAAAAGCTGAGAATTGGTTTTCTTGGAGACAACGCTGGCGAAATTTTTTTCGACAAAGCACTAATAGCCCATCTTTCCAGAAAACACGAAGTAACCTACTTTGTTAAAGAAAAGCCCTGGATTAATGATGCGATGCTAAAAGATGCTGAGATTGCAGGGATTAAAGATTATGCAATTCTGGATACTGTGCCAATATCAAATTGGAAACTGGGTCTTCGCTCACAAAAATTCCTTGCGAAACTAAGAAACTTTGATGTTGTGATTGCAAAGGGGCAGGGCAACTATGAAACGCTTGCTCAGGAAAAGCTCAGATGCTTTTACCTCCTCATCACCAAGTGCAAACTTGTGGCTGCGGAATTAGGTGTAGAGCAGGGAAAAATTGTGTTAGAGGCAACGGAAGTATAGGTAGAATTTTAAAGAAAGCGAATTTAGACACCTGAAGCGATAAAATTATATTGGAAAAGTGTATGCAAGCCCTTGTGATGTCCATGTCAGAAGAAGTTTCATCTGAACCAAAAACCGAAGCGCCAGCTGCAGAAAAAGAACACAGATACAAGGATGGCGATTTCATACTCTTGCATTCGGATACGTATGTGTATACCGCAGAAAACAAAGAAACCCTTGTAATGACGACGTCCAGAGAGTTAGCAGAGAAGGAGAAAATTTTCTCTCCAGACATAAGTTACAAACCAGAGATTGTGTGCTTCGGAAGAACCAAGCTCTTGCCGAAAGTTGAGGAGATTCTCAGAGATGCGGAGCCAGGCAAAACCTACGAACTTGTGCTTGAACCAGCTGATGCCTACGGAGATCGCAAAGCAGAGTTGATAAGAACATTTCCACTCAACCAGATTCTCAACCTCCCAGAGTTTAGGGAAGGCAGAGAAACCCTTGAAGTTGGAAAAACCATCACTATCAGAGACGAGAATGGTGTCCAGAGAGAGGGAAAGGTTGTCACAATCACAGCAGGTAGAGTAAGAATTGATTTCAATCATCCTTATGCTGGAAAGAAGGTTAAGTTTACAATGAAAGTTGAAAAAGTCCTTCACACTGAAACAGAGAAAATCATTGGTCTGATTGATATGGTGTATGGCACCTCAGAAGGGTTTGAGGTTGAAGTCCACGGTGTAGATGCAAAGATAAAAGTGCCAGAGCGTGCAATTCTCGATTTGAAGTGGGTCACTGCAAAGGCAAGGCTAATTTTGGAAATCAAGCAAAGGTTCAAGACAAAGAAGGTTATCTTCATTGAGGAGTATCATCTTAGAAAGGAAGAAGACAAGAAGGAGGAGAAACAGCCAGAAGCAGAAGCCAAGAAAGAGGAAGAGGTAAAGAAAGAGCCATAAGTCAAACAAACTTAATCACAGATTTTCTCCCACATTCCTCAATTATTTTCTTTGCCCATTTTAGTTTCTTCAGCTTTAATTCCTTTATCTCTGGTTTTTCAGCAGACACATCCTCAAAATCAAAATTTTTGAGCAGAATTTCTTTTGCCTGGAAGTGCGATGCGAGACAAACTGCTCTATCTCCATCTGTAAATCCTCCAAAATTAATCAGCCGCGTGTACGGCGTTGATTGAGTAGAACCGATTACCTTCCCCCTAAACTTTGGTACATATCTTTTGAGTGCAGGTAGATTATCTCCATGAGCATGAATTATGACGATGCTCCCTCTTGAATTTGCCTTTATCTGGGCATTTACATCACCATCGAGGTCTGTGGTGATTATTGCGGGTACCTTTTTGCTATCCAGCACTTTTTTAGTTGCACCATCTGCAGTGATGTAGGCATCGGCATCAGGCAACGGTTCTATCTGCCCAGGTGCGTTCCCAACCACACAGACAGTTCTATTATGAAGAAGCTTTTCCAGTTCTGAAAGTTTCACAAGGTTTTTTCCAGCCAACAAATTGAAAAGAGTTGCACCTGCAATTTCATCATCTACTCTTGAAAAACCAAAATCTTTCAGGATTTTGAGATATATCGGCTCCCATTCTTCAAAGTTCATTGGATTACCTTGTCACAATCTTGAAGCCCTCGCTGTCTACGAGGAGAGGGAAGTAGTCAGTAGGATGCTTGACCTCTCGCATCTTTACGATGCTTATGAACCTTCCCACAGTTTTTCCAATTCTTTCAAGGTCCAGATGAATTATTCCGTCTGCAAGGAAGGGTTCCACACCATACTTTCCAAAGTGCAACCGCTCTGGGCTCATCTCTGAGATTATCAACGCTGTAACCTTCATGTTGCGAAGTTTTTCAAAGAAGAAGAAAAGTGCACTTCTGGGATTGTCTATTGATGAAAGTGTGTAGAGTGCATCCAATGAGTCAAAACCAAGCAGGTCATAGTCAATAAACTCTCTATAACTCACAAGTTGTTTCTGGACAGAATCAAACCAATTAATTGATTTCTCACCTGATTCCTCAAGTTCCTTTCTAAGCCATGCAATGTCTAGAATTGCAATATCCTCCTTGAATTTGTCAGGGTCCATGTTGAGTTTTTTCATCTGCTTTATCAAACTCTCCCTGCTCTGTTCTAGCGTGAGGTAGAGGGCTTTTCCTTTTCTCTCTCTAACATAGTTGTACATTATGTTGAATGTAAAAGAAGATTTCATGCTTCCAGCAGGTCCACAGATGAGCACAATGTGTCCTTTAGGAATCCCTCCTTCAATTCGCTCATCTAGACCTTTGACATAGGTATGAACATAGCCATTCATCATCAAATCACCTTGTTCTAGTTTCCATAATTGGTTTCTTGGATTTATATTTTGCTGTGAGTAGTTCTCGCTTCGGTAGTTCCATCAGACATAAATATGATAATGCTTTGCTCTAAATCATGGAAACAGTGGTCATTTCCGTAGGCGGTTCAGTCATTTTGAAGGGTGCTGATTACATAAAATCTCTTGCTGAGGTAATCAATGAAGCAGCGAAAAATCAAAGAATTGCAATCACAGTTGGCGGGGGAAAGATTGCAAGGGAATATATCTCGCTTGGTAGGGAGCTTGGCGCTGATGAAACCACCCTCGATGATTTCGGGATTGAAGTCACGAGATTGAATGCACGTCTCCTTACTCTTGCTATCCCAAATGCCTATCCAGTAATCCCTGAAAAACTTGAAGATGCATATCGTTTCTACCGTGCTGGCTGGATCGTGGTGATGGGTGGAACGACCCCAGGACATACCACTGATGCAGTTGCTGCAATGCTTGCTGAGAAATTGAGGGCTGGAAAGCTTATAAATGTCACGAATGTAGATGGGCTTTACGATAAAGACCCTAGAAAACATCCAGATGCAAAGAAGATAGAGCATTGTAGTCATGACGAATTGATAAAGATGCTTACAGAAGCAGAGGCATCTGCTGGACAAAATCATGTATTTGACCTCCTCGGGGCTAAGATCTTGAGACGAGCAAGAATCAAACTGATAATTGTAAACGGAGAAAACCTAGAACATCTGAGAGATGCAATCACCGGAAAGGCAGCAGAGGGAAGATGGAGCGAAATTGGCTAAATTATTTTTCTTCAAAAACCTTCTTCAGATTCTCCTCCTTCTCCTCTTTTCTGAGACGCCAGAGCATGTATTTGTATAGTGCTATTAGTCCCACCGCAAACATTACACAAAGCGCAATAACTGCATAAATCAAGCTATCCATCAATTCTGTCAGTTTTTTATCCAGTGTATTGTATCTTTTTATGTCATCAACATTCAGTTCATTTGGATCCACATAAAGCACTGCAAAAGTTAGAATTTTTTTATTACCTGCTGGGTCTGACACATTTACTGTAACGAAATTCACACCCTTTGTGAGGTTAAGCACATACGAAAAATTACCCTGGGGGTTAACATAGACGGAAACATTGTTTATGTAAAGTTTTGCACCTGGCTCTGTAGTTCCATTGATTGTGATTTGCGGCAGCGTGACTTTGTTTGGAAGTGTAAGATTTAGTACTGGGGGTGTGGTGTCTAAGATTATACTCAAAAATCGAGTGTTCATGTTACCTGCCAAATCCATCGCAGTGACCTTTATCGTGTTTGTGCCTTCAGAGAGAAAAACTGAAGCTGAGAATCTTTGGCCTATTACTTGCACCTTCATTGAGTTCACAAATACATAGGGGTCAAGATATGCATCTCTTACCATTCCTGAGATTGTAACAACATAGGATGAGACGAGTGATTCTACAGGGTCTAAAGTGATTTCTGGTGAAGTTCTATCAAGGACCGCAACGAAGGAAAAGTGGTTTTCATTTCCTGCCCTGTCTCTCGCTACCACTTCCACCACATTTTCCCCTTCTGCTGAAAGCGTAATACCTACAGCAAACTTCCCTGTTAAATCAGGCGATGCACTAACTCCATTCACCGTAATCACTGCGCCGTATTCTGTAATTCCTGCGACAGTAACGTAGGGGCTGCGGGTGATGTAGCCAGTTTCTGGAAATGTTATTGTCAAAGGTGGAGGTGAACTGTCTAGGCACACTTCTCTTTTGTCTATTGCAACATTGCCAGCTATATCCACAGCTTTCACTTCAATCTCATTCCATCCCTCTATTAAATTAATGCCACAGAAAAAGATTCCTGGGTCCTCAGTTTCAGCAGGTATCTGATTTACATAGACCATCGCATCAGGCTCGCTTTCACACACCACAAATAGAATCGGCTCACGAGTAATCATGTAGTTTTCTGGTGAGTGCACACGCAAGGAAGGTGCTGTTCTGTCCACCGTGAAATGGAGTTGAGTCCTATTCCACATGCCATTATCATCTGCAATCCCCACCACCACATCGTAAGTGCCTTCCGCTAGCAAGATAGGGACTGCAAAGTCAGTAGCATTCCAGATGCAGAATGGTGTGATATTTGCACCGTTGATGAGAACCATTATCTGAGAAACATTACTCTTCAATGTGCCTTCACTATCTTGATATTGCCCATAAATTTTTGCCTCCTTCAGCACAGAACCGTTCCCAGGCCAGAGTTTTGTGAAGTAGGGTGGAAGGTCAAGAATCTTCTGAGAGATGGGAATGTAAAATGGAGTGGCATTCTTGTTTAGTATTAGGGAAATGACACCTGTGTAATTCCCAGGCTTCGAAGGTGCGGGTAGATAAGCTCCAAAGTAGAACTCCATTCCTGGAGGGATTTCCCCTTCAGGATAAATTTCTGCAGTGAGCTCTGGCCCATGAACTAGAACCCAGGAAAGATTTACAGTGACCATTTCGGAAAATACCTTCATCAAGTAAGTCCCCGGCTGTAACTTTGGAATGTAAATTTTCCCATCAATTGAACAACTCACTAATCCACTTTTTCCATTAGAGATACTAGAAAGCAAAAACCAGGTATTCTGGTTTGAATATGCTATAAACGCACCACTTTCATTGATAGAAAGGAGGACTTCGCTCGTCTGATTTTCATCCATATTTAAACACAGCTCTTCTGCTTTCTGAAGACCGATACCACTAACTGAGAGATTAAGGGCCGATGAACTCATGCCAACGAACTCATACTTATCTAACCACACAGTTCCCTCTCTATATTGCTCCCCCATAATGCTTAGCCCGTAAACTCTAATTGAGAGAATAGAAGAGTTAGGACTAAGTGCAGAAGATACGAACCTTATTCCATTAAGGCCGGGCATCACCGGAATTATCAATGTATCCGTTCCTTCTGAATCTCTAGAACAATGTTCTCCTACAGACGCAAAACTGATGAGGGTGCCAGGCCCAAAAGTTTTTCTGTAAAGAATTGAGAATGTATCAGAATACAAAAAGTAGGGTTCTTGCCTTACCACTCCTGTCAGATTTACTTCAACCACGAGATAACGCCCGCTCTCTTGTGTCTCTGGCGTAACATCAATGTAATACCAGCTAGCTACCACATCGCCCTTCCCGCGTCCTAAGTTGTTAGTCGCATAATATACATGCTCTCCCATTTCGTACTCCTTATTCATCATAACTGCCACATTGATTCTAAAGGGAAGGGTTTTGTTTATCCCTTCAGAAATCAAAAGAAGTTTACCCTCGTAGGTTCCAGGTGTCGTATTTTCAGGTATAGAAATGTCTAAGCTTACCGGTAATGCAAAATTAGATGGGAGGAAGATAGATGTAGGCGGAAGCCAGTTAAAATTGACATAGTTAAACCATTCCACTTCTACATTCACTTCAAGTTCTGGGTTTCCTGAGAGCGGAACAAACTTTAAAAATGCACCTTCTATTTTTGACCAATTCAAAATCGCTGAGGAAAATGCAGAGAATCCGTTTCTCATCATAGAATTATAAACGAGTTGAATTTCTCCTGGCTCTTCAACTGAATTGCCATTTTCATCCACCCAGACATAAAACTCTACATCAAAGTTTCCAGCACTTGCATTTCCGTCGTTTGCAGTAGCGGAAATTCTGAGCACTGTTGCATTTTGGTCGAGCACTGAGTTTAGAGAGAGGAAACCAGTTGCATTCCCGCTGAGAATGAAATGAAAATTAGTATTTGATTCCCTCTTAAGAATTGTTGGTTGAAGATTTACATCTCTATCTGTATTCATGCTTAACAAGGTTATGTTTTTTCTGTATGTGTTGTTTGGATACCCAATACTGCAAAAACTTGGATATTCTGTGCCCTGATAGTTCCCAAATTCAAGATTAGTGGGCGAGACCTTTACTGATTGAGATGTAAGGTTCATTAGTTCTACTGCCTCCTTCTCACTCAAAATCCCATGTCCCTGGCTCATTACATCTAGAAGGGTGTTTTCAGTCGCAAAGGCAACAACTTCCCTTGTTCTCTCAGGGTTCACCTGCAGTCCCTGTGATTTCACAATTTCCACGAGTTTTGTTAGAACTCCCGCGGTTATCGCTGCACTCAGCGCTTCACCCGAATAATCCTCTAGAACATTACCCCATGAATACATTGTTTGACTGAATGAGGAAGATAGCTTTGTCTGACTGCCCACAATCAATGTTGCTTGTTGCCAAGCATTTGTACTAATGAAACGATTATCTCCTCTTGAATTATAACTGCCCGCGTAAATTGCGTAAATTGAGGAAGGAGAGTACACATCAGGATTCTCTAGAGCTGGAAGCACGGAGAGGACCCTTGAATTAGATAAAAGAGAAGTATAAAATCTGTCAATGTAATTCCAATAGTTTGTATTGACCTTTAATAGAAAGTTGGACAGGCAGATGTCTTTCTCATCTCCCGACTTGGGTAAATAGTCACCACCAAATGCACAGAACAACCATGCCTCAAAAATGTTCGTTTCATTTCTCACAACCACAGGGAGAATCTTTGTATTTTTTGCGGTCTTGATGAGGGTATGGGCAACCTGCGTTCCAGTACCATTGCAATAGTCACCGAAGAAACACAATAGGGCACCTCTTTCTGGCACTAAGTTTTCAAACCCGAATCGCTCTGCAACAAATCTTGAATATGGAAGTGTACAAATGCCATCGCTGATCCAATATAAAAGCCCTGTAGAAATATCTGGATTGCCATCATAATTCAGGTCTTTTACCCGAATTGGATGCGTTTTATCAAGGGGTTGTTCGTCTGCAAACGATAGATCGTTGTTCAGGTCAACATAAACTGTATCATAATTCCAGAGTTCGTTTGCATCTGTTACAATTACTGCACTTCTATTTCTTCCAGGTATCTGCGGTGTTAAGCCCACATGGAAGGTTGAGGATAGCGAAGGAATACCAGATACATTATAGGTTTCGTTTTGAAAATCAATGTATAAACTTCCGTTTTTCACATAAGCAGAGATATTGAATGAAGTGTCAACAAACCAGGAGGTTTCAGAAATTACGCCATCTTCCAGGTAGTCATAAAGCGATGCAAAATCGAACACTTCTGGATACCCTGCATACTCTGTATCATTGCCCCAGACCGAGTAGGTATGCCAAAGTGCAGGAATGCCAAATTCGATTCCATCAGTGAGAATGAGCGTAGTGGTGTTGTTCCCTGTGTAGTTCGTGGAAATAGGTGGCAAAGCAGATGGCTTCCCTTTCTCTGGCTCGACGATTTTCATCTCTGGGTATCTTCCAACAAACAAGGCATTGCTGAGCGTACTTAGTTGCGGTACCCTCCATGGTTCAATTTCAATTACAGGAAGAATCAACTTACTGTAGGTTGTGGTTCTTCCAAAGGAAACATTAAGTCCAATGCTCTTTAGGTCCTGTGCAAGCCCCTTCAGATTTTCTGTAGCGATAAAAACTTTAACATTTTTTGAAGCATCTATGCCAAGAAATTCTGGATCTAGTAGATTTTTATAGACACTTGAAATCGACTGGTTGATAACGTTAGGCCCATTGTTGGTGAAGGTTGATAATACATTTTCCTTCTCTGAATAAGTATGTGACTGTTGATGATTGACTGGCGTTAGGGGAAGCAATAAAACTACAATTAGGAATACCAACCACTTGGACATGATGGGTATTATTGGATGGAAGTATATATTAGTTTACACAAAAATTGCCAAGAGTGGCTAGGATTAACATAAGGAATAAGTATTGCTTCTGAAATCTGGTAACCATGCCTCTGTATGGAAACATTCTCCAAACGGTTGGAAAAACCCCTCTTGTACGACTGAACAAAGTGTGCGAAAATATAGATGCAACCATCCTCGCAAAGCTGGAAAGTAGAAACCCGATGGGAAGCGTGAAGGATAGAATTGCAGTGAGTATGATTGAGGCAAAAGAAAGCACTGGTGAACTGAAGCCCGGTATGACTGTAATTGCCGCCACAAGCGGGAACACAGGAATTGGGCTTGCAATGGTGTGTGCTGCTAAGGGATACAAATTAGTTATTACGATGCCAGAAACAGTGAGTATTGAGAGAATAAGAATTCTCAGAAGGATGGGAGCAGTGGTTATACTCACTCCCGGGGCTGAATTAATGAGCGGAGCTGTTAAAAAGGCAGAGGAGATTCATAGAGGCATTGTGGGCTCAGTCCTAATCGACCAGTTCCAAGACCCTGCAAATGTGGAGGTGCATGAGAGAACCACCGCAAGGGAAATAATTGAGGATACTGGTGGAAAGTTGGACATATTTGTCGCAGGTGCCGGCACAGGAGGCACAATCACAGGGGTTGGCAAGGCGCTGAAAAGTTTGAAACAAAACATTCGCATTGTAGCAGTTGAGCCAGATGAATCGCCTGTGCTCTCGGGAGGAAAACCCGGCAAACATCTGATTCAAGGTATAGGCCCTGGCTTTGTACCGCCAATTCTAGATAGAACCGTGATAGACGAGGTCATCAGAGTGAAAAGTGAGGACGCAATCAAGATGGCATTGAGAATTGCAAGAGAAGAAGGAATTTTTTGCGGAATTTCATCTGGAGCTGCATGCGTAGCTGCTGTAGAAGTAGGAAAGAGAAGGGAAAATGCAGGGAAAACTATTGTCACAATTTTTCCGGACACCGGCGAACGATACCTTAGCATGGAGATGGAAAAATGAGCCTGAAAGAAGAACTTAAGTTCATTATGGAGAAGGACCCTTCCGTGAAATCAGAGTTAGAGGCATTCCTTTGTTCCCCTGGATTCCACGCCATTCTCTTCCACAGAATTGCACATAAGTTGTACAGAAAAAGATGCTATCTCGGAGCAAGAACAATTGCATCAATCTCAAGATTTTTAACTGGCATAGACATCCATCCGGGTGCGAAGATAGGAAAATGCGTCTTCATTGACCATGGTTCTGGTGTAGTAATAGGTGAGACAGCGGAAATCGGGAATCATGTGCTGATTTATCAGGGTGTCACACTCGGAGGCACAAGGTTGGTGAAAGGAAAGCGACACCCGACAGTAGGAAGCAATGTGGTGATAGGTGCAAACAGCACACTTCTTGGCCCAATAAAGGTTGGCAATAATGCTGTGATTGGTGCAGGTAGCGTAGTTACTGAAGATGTACCAGATGGTGGAATTGTTGTCGGTGTGCCAGGCAGGGTGATAAAAATTTACGGAAAGAAGGTAGAACAGATTGACCTGACCAAGCTACCAGACCCAATGGCACAGGTGATGAAGTGCTTGCTCTCCAGAATTGATGAAATCGAGGCAGAAGTGAAGCAATTACGGGAGAAATTGGAAAGGAGATAAAAACAAACTATATATTGCTCATTCTCTATGCTCTGCTGATGCGATTTCCAGATAAAGGGTTAGAGAAGGAAAAAATTCTCGAGGAATTGGAAAAACTCCAGAAGAAAAACTGGAGTTTTAGCTCCGGTAGAATCTTTGGCTCAATGTGTGCTATGCCCTTAGATGTCTCCACTATAGCTTACAACCTTTTCATCGAGTCCAACCTTGGTAATCCTGGGCTATATCCTGCAACAGCTGCGATGGAAAGAAAAGTCATAGAAATGGTTGGAGACCTATTGCATGGAAAAAAAATTCATGGGAGGGTTTTGAGTGGGGGCACGGAAGCAAACATAACTGCACTTTGGATGTACAGAAACATGCTTGGCAAAAAAGAAGTGCTCTTGCCCCTCCATGCCCACTTTTCTTTTAAGAAAGCGTGTAATCTTCTAGGACTTAAACCTGTATTTGTGAAACTCTGTGCAGATTATACTTTAGATGTAGCTGACTTGAAAAAGAAAATCTCTGAGAAATCACTCTGTGCAGTTGCAGTTGCTGGTTCCACAGAGCTAGGAGTGGTAGACAAAATACAGGAAATAGGTGAAATCTGTGCAACAAGAAATCTACCTTTGCATGTGGATGCGGCATTTGGTGGTTTTGTAATTCCGTTCTTGAAGGCAATGGGACATGAACTTCCAGATTTTGATTTCAGTGTTGAAGGCGTCACATCAATCACAGTTGACCCGCACAAAATGGGGCAGAGTGTAATGCCCAGCGGCATCTTGCTTACAAAGGAGAATTACTGGAAGCACATAGAGTTTTCAGCACCATATCTCACCTCCGAGGTTCAGAGCACATTGCTGGGCACGAGAGCAAGCGGTGCGGTCGCAGGCACATACGCAGCGATAAGGTATCTTGGTTTTTCTGGCTATTTGAATACGGTGAAGCGTTGCATGGAACTGACCGAGCATGCGTGTAAGCTCGCAAAGAAGCACTGCATTGAGCCAGTCATTGAACCAGTGATGAATATACTTGCCCTCAAGGTGAAAAACGCGAGAAAGGTTGTGAAAGCCCTTCATTCCAAGCAATTCTTTGTCTCTTATGGAGAACTCACGGATTCGCTTCGCCTTGTGCTCATGCCCTATATAAAGCAGAAAGACATAGAAAAATTGTTCAAAACGGGAATAGTTCCCATTGTCAAGAAAAATTGAGGTCTCACTCACTCTCATACAACTTTAGCTGGGAGCGAATTATGGTAAGGTTTTCCCCGCTATCTTTCATCGTGATTGAATCTGCATCTTCCATTATTTCCACACCACAACCATCGCATTTAGTGGCATAGCAGTCAATAATGGCTCCACAGATTGGACAGACACATTTGCTATCTGGTGGGAAAAACGCAGTTTGATGCAGCTTTATCTGCTGGAGGAATGTTTTCAGAAACGCAACCTGTCTCCTATGTAGTTTGTGCTTATCAATACATACGAGAAGCAATGAATCGTGTTCCGATACCAGGTCTGCTAGGTTCTTCAAATTCATTGAAAGGTTTTCGAAGGTATGGGTGATGAGCAAAGGTGAGGGGTCATCAAACATGATGCACACTCTTTCATTCTGGAGAATCTGCTCCCTCAAATATTCCCAGAGCTTCTCTGTTGTGAATTCCGTGTTTTCTACGAAATACACAATGTTAACATCCAAATTCTGCACTCTTGGACACACTTCTTCCTTTGATAATCCAGAGAACCAGAGCTTGTATCTATCTCCTGCCAATTGGGCAAAGGCAAGACAATCATTTATCGGGTCCTGTGTCACAGAAATGTAACTTTCGAAACCGTCCAGATACTTCATTCCTCTAGCCATATTTCATTCAGGTATAGTTTATTCCAAATATAAATATTTCTTTAGCACTAAACTTCACTTCTCAAAATGACGATAGCAACCCCGATGAAAAACATGATATATCCTTGTTGCATTAGGGTTCTTGTGGTGAAATTAAATTTGTATTACTGCAGTGAACATGAACTTCATTTCCCAAGTAGCGCAAGCCCTGAAAATCCAGATAGAATAAAGAAAATTTACAGGTATCTGGTTAACAGACAGGAAAGCATGCCATTCCTCAAAATCGTGGACAAAGTAAAACCAGCAACTGAGTCAGACCTCTTGAGAATTCACGAGGCGAGTTATCTTGAGTTCATCAAGAAAGCTGTGGAAAGGGGCAACACATTCCTTGGCGATTCTACATATCTTTCTAGAGGTTCAATAATAGCTGCAGAGTTTGCAGCTGGAGCTGCGATCGCTGCCTGCACCGATGTGATAGATGAAAAGGCAGACTTTGGTTATGCACTAACTAGACCGCCAGGTCATCACGCAACCTCAGATAAGTTTGGAGGTTACTGCCTCTTTAACAATGCTGCAATTGCAATTGCATATCTGAGGGAGATGAAGAAAGCAAGAAGGGTCTTTATCTGTGACTGGGATGCCCACGCAGGCAACGGGACAATGCGTATCTTTTACGAAGACCCAGATGTCTATAAATTTTCAATTCATAGAGACCCTCATGATTTCTATCCCCATGACGGTTTTCTTTACCAGATAGGGCATGGAGAAGGTAGAGGCTATACCGCAAATATGGAGATGCCTCCTGGCTCTGGAAATGATGAGTACCTCGTGGTTCTGGAAGAACTTGTGATTCCACTCATAAAACAGTACAAACCAGATTTGATTCTCGGCCTTAATGGGTTTGACGCCCATTTTTCAGAACCAAATGTGGGCTTAAAGTTAACTGCTAGTGGTTACAGAACATTGGTGGAAAAACTTGCAAAACTTGGAAAATTGGTGATTCTTCAAGAAGGTGGTTACAACCAGAATAATCCTGTGCTTGCCAATGTCATCGTGAATGCACTTGGAGGCAAAACTCTCGTTGTTACAGAAGATTTTGATCCACTATCAAGTGCGGTTACTGGTACCCTTAAAACCCGTAAGGTAGTAGAGGAGAAAGTTAAGGAACTAAAAAGTGCCTTGAAAGAGTATTTTAACCTCTGATTTTTGTTCGGATTTTGTACCAACCAGTTCGGTTTTTGTACCAAAAATTAGTTATATATTTCATCGAATCTGTTTAATGGTGATGAAAATGACAGGAAAAAAAGTATTGGAAATCGGAATTGTGCTCGGAATTGCAATGCTACTGCTTCTACCAGTGAGTACAGCAACTCCTCCACAGATACCCGAGACGCCAGGACATTCTTCCCCTGGAGACAATGGGTTGAATTGGTCAAAGCCTGATGAAGCAAACAAGATGTGGCAGGAGCGATGCAAGGAGACAAGGTATTTTGGCTGGTTCAACTACAACGATGGGAACGCAAAAGGCAGATTTGTTGAGTTCAAATTCAACGAGAGCACTGGGGAAATATATGACTACACTGTGAAGCTGTATTCAAGGGATGGCAATTTCGAAACATGGAAAATCTTTGCCTCAATCAAACCAGATTTCGCAGTTTATGAAGTGAAAATCATGGGAAGCATATTCATGGCAAAGGGAACTCACGGAATGATAATAGTTCATGATAATCCCGCTGGTGTTATCCACCATATGGTTTGGAATGGCTCGAAAATCCAGTACTCTGTAACCCAGGATTTCTATGTAACAAACACTTACAAAAATCACACATTTGCAAAAGCTGCGTGGATTCTTTCTAACCAGACAAACATTTCCGGTAGTGTGATAGTAGGCAATGGCACAATGAGCATAGTCAACAATACCATAGAGGTTCAGCTTGCCTCTGGCCAGGCATCCTTTAGATTGCATGCAATGCACAAATACGGACATCCAAATCTTGAACTCCAGTATGCCTATGAAAAAATTGGTGCAGAGATTTCAGTTTCTAGGAGAAATGGGACAGTCATAGATGATATCTCTGGATATAGAGCCGATATCAGAGCAGAAATACGGGAGATGACAGAGGAAAAACTTCGCTTGAGGATTGAAGGTGAAGGCGATGGTACTGTGGTGGCACTCACAATTGAAAATCGTGTCCAGAACATGGAAAGAATAAAAGCTAAGATGGATGGGACAGAGATGAAAAAAGTGAGTGTCGAGGAGATCTTTGGTTCTATGAACGGAGAAGGCAAGTATGCTGTGTGTCAGGACGATGCTGGCAATCTGGTGATGTACATCTACATTCCCCACTTTTCAGCCCATGAACTTGAGATTTTCGCTGTTTCTCAGGACATTAACATCACCTACATAGTGGTGGCTTTTGTCATAGGACTTGCAGCAGGAGTTGCCCTTACCTATCTCGTGTTCAGAACAAGGAAGAACTCAGGATGAACATCTTTCCCTGCCTTCTTTTATTTTTTTGAGTTTGCAGACAACCCAAAATTTTTAATAAATTCCATATTTTTCTCTGGTTTAGATGAGCATCGAAGACGAGATTAAGCAGATTGAAGAAGAAATCAAGAACACCAAATACAACAAGAAAACCCAGCATCACATAGGCAGGTTAAAGGCAAAGCTTGCACGACTCCAGAACGAACTGGAAATGCGAAGAAGTGCAGGCATTGGCAGGGGAAAGCAGGCGTATGCAGTCCGCAAATCTGGGAATGCAACAGTTGCACTCGTGGGTTTCCCGAGTGTAGGCAAAAGCACACTGCTGAATAAAATCACAGATGCAGAAAGTCGTGTTGGTGCGTATGACTTTACAACTTTAAACATAATTCCTGGGATGCTCGTACACAAAGGTGCGAAAATCCAGATTCTCGATATGCCCGGCATTGTCTCTGGTGCTGCTGCAGGAAGAGGGAGAGGTAGAGAGGTCCTTTCAGTGGCAAGGTCTGCAGACCTTATTGCCCTTGTCTGTGATGTATTCGAGCACAACATAGACGCCCTTGTCAGTGAAATTTATAAAGGAGGAATACGACTCAACCAGCAACCTCCTAATGTGAGCATAACCAAGAAGGACAGAGGAGGCATAGAAGTACACTCAACGGTGGATCTTACAAATCTTGACGAACTTTTGGTAAAAGACATAGTGAGGGAGATGGGCTATATAAATGCGGATGTGGTGATAAGAGAAGACGTAACTGCTGAGCGTTTGATAGATGCACTCTCAGATAACCGCGTCTATATCCCAGCCATCTGCATTCTGAACAAAATTGATTTGATAGAGCCAGCTGCTGTTGCGGATACAGTGAAGGAAATCCAGGCGAAGGGCTTTGATGTGGTGCCTATTTCTTCTGAGAAAGAAATCAACCTTGAAATGCTGAAGGAGAAAATTTACTCAACTTTAGAATTTGTCAGGATATACATGAGACCGCAGGGCGGCGAAGTGGATTACAAAGAACCACTCATCTTAAGAAAAGGGGCAACCATTGAAGATGTCTGCAACGCTATTCACCGTGATTTCAAAAATAGATTTAGATATGCGTGTATATGGGGAAAGAGTGCAAAACACCCAGGTCAGAGAGTAGGACTAAATCACAAATTGGCAGATGAGGATGTAGTTACCCTCATCCTCAGAAGCGAATAAATTTTTCAAAACCCAAGCTTCATCTTCTGGCGGTCTATTTTTATTCCTCCAGGCGTTATCATTATAAGATTCTTTGAAACGCCTGCAATGTCTCCACCGGTCTCCTTAACTGCATTCTTTAACTCAACAGTGATGCGCTTCATTGTAAGCTGGTCATTTGCAACTGAGGTCACATCTAGAATGATTATGTTTCCTTTGTATATCTCTCCTAGGATGGCATTCACATCTTCGTATCTGATTATGTCTGCGAGACGAACGACCGCTTTTGCTGGCTGGAGTGCACTTGCTTCATCTTCAAATGTCATCTGTCCAAGATCTATGTAAGCTCCTGGCTCTGCTACTGCACTTTCGCCTTTCAACGCTTTGAGTGGGTTTTTCTTCAACAGTCCTGTCATACCTACGCACCTCATGAGGTTATTAAAATAGTGTGATATATACTTTTCCAACAAATAGAGAACTGTGAGGTTTTGTAAAAATTTCGAGAAGTTTTCTCTCGTGTCTGAAATCTATGCACCTTCCAATTCTTTCCTTGCCTTCTCGATCAGGGAAGCATTTCCTATCTTTTCAAAAAATGCCAGTGCCTTTTCTATCATCTGTCTGTCCTTTGTCCATTTGCCAATTTCAAACAGGGTTTCGTAGTAACTGATGTCGTATGCGCCCATCTCCTCTGAAATTGCAATCGCATTTCTAAGGGATGCAACACCTTCCTCTATCTCCCCTTTCTTGATATGAAGTTCTCCTTTTACGATGTGGTAATAGCTTATCTTATCCTTCGCACCAAGCTCTTCTGCGATATCCTTTCCCTCCTCCAGATATTCTTCGCAGAGTACGAATTCACCTTTCCTGCAGTAAGCCAGGGCAATCGTAAGCATGGCAATGCAGACAACATCTCGCTGTCCTATTTGTTCAGCAATCTCCATGCCCTTTTTCAGCAATTTGAGGGCTTCATCAAATTCTCCGAGCGTGAGATACTCGCTCCCAATGTTTCCATATGACCAGGCAACGCCCCTCATGTCCTCTATCTCTTCACCGATTGCCAAACTTTTAGAATAAAATTCAAGGGCTTTCTGATGGTCTCCTCTATCCCTGTATAGAACACCAAGATTCTGATAAGACCATTCCACACCCCACATATCCCCTATCTTCTCTTCTATAGCCAAACTCTTGAGGTAATATTCAGTTGCCTTCTCATACTCCCCTTTATTTGAATAAACCAATCCTAGATTATTGTACACCATTGCCATACCCCAGGCATCACCCATCTTACTCTGGATTTCAGCACCCTTCAGATAGAATTCTATCGCCTCATCATAACTCCCCATGCTGTAATGAACTACTCCAATGTTAGTGTATGTGCTAGCAATTCCTCTCAAATCGTTGATTTTTTTCCGAATTTCCAATGCCTTCTGATAAAACTCAATCGCTTTTTCATATTCACCAGTATACCAGTAACATGCCCCAATTCTATGGTTTGCATTTCCTGCCTCCTTTTCTGCGTTTTTCTTCTCAAAGACCTCAAGGGCTCGTTTCTGGCACTCAATTGCTTTTATGTATTCTCCTTTTCGCTCATACACATAACCCTTTGTGCTCCATACCCTCGCAAGTTCAAAATCAGCATCGGATATGCCAGTAAGCAACTGTTCCGCTCTTTCTACTTCTCGCAATGCGTTTTCATACTCCCCTCTGAAAATGTAAATCTCCGCCATTTTTCTATGCGATTTTCCTGCCTCAATTGGATTGCTTTGAAGTGTATAATCAATTCTTTTACTCAGCATTTCCAATGCCTTATCATATCTTCCCTCTACTTCAAGAACTTCTGCCAGTTCCCATAGAATTTCAACCTTCTGTTTGATCTCTACCTCAGTTTCCCCCAGCATTTCTAATACACTGTCAAATAGTTCCACCGCTTCCACATTCGCAAATTTTCTTGCTGCACTTTTTCCTGCCTTCACTGCATACACCAGGAACTTACTTCTGTTTCCGCCTTCCCTGTAATGCCTCGCCATTGCACTCCAGAACTGCTCGTCATCGCCATGGAGTTTTTCCAGCACCTCCGCTGTCTTCTGGTGCATTATTCTTCTTCGTGCACCAGTTATGCCATCGTATATCACCTCATGGGCAGTGTTGCTTGCAAATTTATACCCTTCCTCAAACTCTTCCGTCTCCACCAGAAAATTTTGCGTTCTTAGCTCATCAATTGCATCAAGTAATTCTTCCTCATTCAGTCCAGTAACCTCTCTTAGCACTTCATATTCGAACACCCTGCCTAGCACTGCACAAAAAGTCAGAACCTTTCTCGTTTTCTCAGTGAGTTTTGAAAATCGAAACTTCACAAGGTCTTTGACAGTATCTGGCAGTTCCATATTTTTGATTGCGTCAATCTCTCTTAACCCTGCATTCTGGATTGCTATCAGGAATTCAACCACAAAAAATGGGTTTCCAGACGTCCTGTCATAAACATAGCTTGCAATCTCTTCTGTCTGTTCAAGCCCCAGTTGTGCCACAATCTGTCTGACTTCTTTTTCGCTGAAGTTCCCGAGTTTCAGCACAGTGCAGAGCCGTTCGATGTTCATGTTTCTAATTGTTTTCGCAAATGCAGTTTCAGCGTTAGCAAATTCCTCTACATAGGTGGCAACAACAACTATTTTCTCATTTCTGATATTTCTTGCAAGGTAATGGAGAAATGAAAGAGTGGCAGAATCCGCAAGATGTAAGTCATCAATCAATAACATGACTGGCTGTTTTTTTGCAATTGCTATAAACTGATGAAGGAGATGTTCTAGCATTCTAGTTCGTTCCCTCGCCATCGTATCAGGGTTCGGTTCTTCAATTTCAATACTTTGAAAGCCAGCAAGTCCAATCGGGACATACATTTCTGCTTGCTCCCTCACTTTTTTTGCATGGTTTTGAAGGGCTGAAAGCACGGGCAGATAGGCCGGCTCATTGTTGCCGATACAGATTGAAGAGAGAATTATAAAACCCTCACTCCGACACATCTCAGCAAATTCGCTTGCAAGTCGTGTTTTTCCCACACCTACATCTCCACAGATTAAAACAGTACCTCCTTTCCCCTCACTGCAAATCTCCATCACATTTTTTAAAACCGCAAGTTCTTTTTCTCTATCCACCATCACCTGTGGAAATTGCCGTATCTCCATATTTTCAGACTGTGGAATTGCTCAGCGTATTTAAGGGTTTTTTGCCACTGCAACAACACTCCATTGGCAGAATAAAAGAGTATAAATAACCTCAGCCATATACAGCCAATGCGTAGAATGTACGAGACAACAGTTCCACAGGGACTTGTGCTTCGAAAAGTGGCTGGCAGTGAGGAGGCACTCAAAAATCTACTACTGGGCTTGAAAAAGCATAAATTCACTGGCTACATTGAAGTTATGCTCCCAGGGAAAGGTGAAAATGAAACGGGTTTTGTCATCCTGGAATCTGGCCAGATAACTGATACTTTTCATTTTTCCCAAGGTGCCAAGGAAGCTGGTGAGAAGGCATCCAAAAAAATCTGGCAACTTTCGAAGAATCCGAAGGCATTGATTACACTTCATGGGCAGGTGAAGCCAGAAGAGGTAAAGCAGGCACTCCAGAGTTTGATAGAAGGCAAAAGTGAGATCAAAAAGGAAAGCGAGTTGGATGTTAGAATTCGTGTGCTGAGCAGCAAGGGATTTGACACAAGCGAGATAGAAAAAATCGCAGTCGAAGATAAACAATCTGCTGAAAAAAAGCTAATTGAAATTGAAGAATTTCTCCGTTTGAGCGAGGAAATTACCAAGTTTACTCAGGAACATCCAGAGATAAATGAGAAGTATCCAGAAATGGTTTTACGGTTGAAGGATGCCATTGACAAAAAGAAGGGCATAGACGAAATCAAAAAGCTCTATTCCTCTTTGAAACAGCAGATGGAGAAGGAAAGAACCCCAGAGGCAATAGAACTCGAGGTCAAGCATCTCAAGGAACTTGAGGAGATAATAACCAAGCAGAGAGAGGAGGAAGAGCGAAAAAAGAAGGAGGCCGCAGTTTACAATCTCATTATCCAGCACAAGGCCAAGGCAGAGGAAAGTTCTGAGCCCTTCTGTCCCAGATGTGGGAGTCCTCTTGACAAAGATAGACAATGTGTGAAATGCAGTGCTGATGAGGAGACATTTGGGAAAGTTGTTGACAAGTTCAGCATGGTGAATTTCATAGTTGGGGCGTCAAACAGGTTTGCATATGCAGTTGCCCACGGCATCTCAAAGTATCCTGGCACTCTTTACAATCCAGTAGTTCTTTATGGCCCAGAGGGAAGCGGAAAAACCCATCTTTTGAATGCAATTGCTGGAAATCTGGAAAAGGGGACTCTCGCAGGAAAAAAAATTATATTCACAAACATTCCAATTCTCCTCGGTGTCTTTGAAAAATACAGAGAAAATCCCAGCAAATTGGTCGCCAGATTACTTACAGCAGAGGCAATTTTCATAGATAACTTTGAAGAGATCGCTGGAAAGGAAGACCTCCAGAAATTACTGGCAGGAGTGCTCATCAGGTTTGTGAAAGAGGAAAAGCAAGTGGTTATTGGGTGTAGAATCTCACCCACAGAAATTCCTAAACTTGAGACAGAACTTCTGCTCTGCTTTACTGGTGGACTTATGGTTAATATTTCTGAACCCGACTTTGAAACTAAAAAGGAAATTCTTAAGAGATATGCCCAGGAACACGGAATTACACTTGAACCAACTGTGGTAAACTACATCGCAGGCATAAACCTTTCAGTGAATGAACTTTCAATAATTTTAAACCGTCTCTTTGCCCTTGCCTCTATCAGCAACATGGGAATTGACATGAACCTTGTCAAAGAAGCCATGAAAGAGTATTCTGACAAATACGGCACAAAAGGAAAATTGAAATACAATGTTCAGAAAGGACACAGTTATCTGGTTGAGGAAACAAGGCCAAACATCGTTTTCCAGATTGCTTCTTCGATGCATGAAACTGGCTATGATGTGCTGATATTCAGCAGGGTGAGTCCGAAACGAATTACTGAGAAACATGAGAAGCTGCAGAAGGCAGGAATATACTGGCTGACTGAAAAAGAAAGTACTGCAGAGACAATTGGGCATTCGCTGGAAAAAATAGTTTACGCTGTCGAGGAGAAACTGGATACTCATCCAAACACCGTGATTGCTCTGGATGGCATAGAATTCCTTGTCAGTGCGAATGGCTTTGATGCAGTGGTGAAGTTCATAAGGAGAATTGTGGACATGGTGGCTGAGACAGAAGGTGTGTTTTTAATATCGCTTGGAGAGAGCACCCTAAAGGAGCAGGAAACGAAAATTCTGGAAAGAGAACTGGAAGTGCTGAAAACCGACTAGGAAAGAATTTCACTGATTTTGAGGTATTTTGAGCAAAGCTCCTTTATCTGGTTAATTTTTGTTTGGTCATTCATTGTCAAAAGCGGTTCCATGCTGTCTATCTTGACTGCAACAGTATAAGTATCCCAGGGTACGAGCAGAAGTGGAATCTTTGCCATGCTTGCTTGCGAGATTATGTTAGATGGTGGGAGAATGTTATTCGTAAGAAGGATGCAGGAAGCATTGTTTTCTATCCCTGCAAGTATCATGTCAGTTCTATCGCCACTTGTAATAAGCATGTTGCATTTTTCTTTTATAAGAGGATGCTGATAAACAGAGCTCGCTGACATTGCCCCAATCAGATACCTTTTTACTGGCTTATCAAGGGAATCTTCAGCAGAAAGCACTTTTGCAAAAAGCTTATCCGCAATGTATCGCACAGTTGTTTCAGCCAAACTTTCTACATGTGGCAGTACACCGAGTAAGGATATACCAGCATCATCAATTGTCTTCTTGTTGGTGGCAATGAAATCTTCTGGATTCTTAACATCATTTACAACGACACCAGCAAGTTTGACTTCCTCCAGCTTCAAATATTTTTTAATAAAAACAATGGTATCAAGCACAGCATCGGAATCACCTCTAACCACAACCACCATCTTCCCATCCAGACATTTAGCAACTGAGGTTGCATCCAGATGCACTGAACTACCAAACGCAAGGTCTTTACCCGTCTCTATGAATACATTCCCTTGTTCTTTTTCAATTCTTTCTGCCATCTCCCGCAGTTTCTTTGCGGCGGTCTCTTCGTTATACATGTATCTCAATTTGGCATGTTCAAATCCCATACTCATCGTTTCCGGTTCATCTGGAATGTTGAATATCTTGCAGAGTAGGTGCGCATCATAGTCCCACAACCGCTTCCGCTGATAGACCAATCGATCTCCAAGTGGCTTCATGTATCCAAAACTTTTATTTATACTGGCACCAAAACCGATTATAACTGTCGTCTTTCCCGCGCTTTTTTCCGCTGAAGAAAAAACTATTCTACTCATTTTTTTACCTCCTTGTTGCTTAGAATTATTCTGGCATCCACTGCCTTCACCCCTATGCCATCCTCATAAACTACGAGAGGATTGATCTCTATGTCTGAAATGTCCTTGCATTCGTGGATAATCATGCTCATCTTCAGGACACAATCAACAATGCTGTTAATATCCTTTTTCTTTTCTCCTCTAACACCGAGAAGCAATGGGTAACCTTTTACCTCACTTATCATCTCGATTGCCTCACTCACATTTACTGGTGCGGCACGAAACGCCACATCTTTCATAACTTCCACATAAATTCCACCAAGCCCAAACATCACAACTGGGCCAAAACTTGGATCGATTCTCGCACCTACAATGACCTCCGTGCCTGGCTTCACCATTTCACAGATTTCCACACCCTCTATGTGTGCATCAGGCACATGCTGTCTGCAACTGTTTATTATTGACTGGTAAGCGTCAATCACCTCTTCTTTGTTGAGAAGGTCAAGAGCAACACCACCCACATCGCTCTTGTGAATTATCTGCTTTGAGACAACCTTCATGACAACTGGATACCCGATTTCCTCTGCAAATGCAATTGCCTCCTCGAGGTTCCTTGCAATTTTGGTTTTTGGAGAGGGAATGCCTGCGGACTGAAGAACTGCATGGGCTTCATTAGAGAGTAAAAATCTTCTGTTGTCATTCCTGGCAACTTCAATGATTTCCTTGATTCTTGCAATATCCACCTTTACTTCCTTCCTTTCTGCCTCTGTTTTTCTCAAGTTATGATACTGCCTGTAAAGTCCACCGAGACAGAACACAGCATCGTATACATCATGAAAAACTGGAATGCCTTCTCTTCTCAATATGGCTATGCACTCATCTGCCTTTTTCCCGCCGAACAGGGAAAATACAATTGGCTTTTTCTGTTTGTAACCCTCAAAAGAATCCTTTATCAAATCTGCATAACCTTCCACATCAAATAGTGCTGTCTCGCAGGCAACACAAATCACTGAAGAAATTTCATCTGCTTCAAAGGCCTTTTTCAGGGCATCCCTGTAATTCTGGATTGTTGCCTGACCTGTCAAATCCACAGGATTTTTTGTGGAACCGAATTGGGGCACAGAATCCTGGAATAGGGCTTTCAACTTTGAGTAGTCACTGTAAAGATTCACGCCGTATTTCTCAGAGGCATCTGCTGCCAGAACTCCTACTCCACCCCCGTTTGTAATTATAACCGTGTTCTCGGATGAAGGTAGAGGTAACTCTGGCAATGTCTTGCAGAGGTTCAATGCCTCGGAAATTGTCTCGCATCTAATCACACCACACTGTTTCATTATGTCAGAAAACACATTGTCTTCTCCAGCAAGCGAGCCAGTGTGGGATGCTGCTGCAATTGCACCTCTTCTTGACCTCCCTGACTTTATTACCACTACAGTTTTTGTTCTGGTAATCTTTTTGAGCATCTCCACGAATCTATCGCCATTTTTAACTCCTTCTATGTACATCAGAATTACACTGGTATTTTCATCAAACCCAAGATATTCAAGAAGGTCAGTTTCATCTATGTCTGACTTATTCCCTATTGAAACAATAGCAGAAAGTCCGATGTTTTCGGACTGAGTTTTTCCCATCATCGCAATTCCAAGGGCACCGCTCTGGGTAATTATACCCACATTTCCCTTTTTTATGCTGGATGGGCCGAATGTGGCATTAAGAGAGGCCTTTGCTGTGTATACACCAAAAATGTTTGGACCAAGCACCCTCATCCCATGGCCTCTTGCAAACTCAACAATTTTTCTTTCTTCGGCAATGTTCCCAACTTCAGAAAAACCAGATGTAATTATTGCCAGGTGTTTGACTTTTTTTTCTGCACACTGCTGCACCGCCTCAAACACAAAGGGCGCTGGAATCGAGATGCAGGCAAGGTCAACTGTATCCTCTATTTCTAGCACATTCTTAAAAACCTTATACCCGAGAATTTCACCACCTTTCGGGTTAACTGGATAAACTTTACCTGTGTATCCTCCCCTTACGATATTTTCAAGAATTTTATATCCAATCTTGCTGGGTTCATGGGAGGCACCAACTATGGCAACACTTTTTGGCTCAAAGAGTGCAGTGATATCTGACTTATTGTCTTGCATGTTGATCCTCCTTGAAAAGCATCTTCAGATGGTAAACCCCTTCGGACATCCTTTTTTCAATCTGGAAACCCGCTTTCTCAAAAAGATGGAGCATTGGTCGATTGTCTGTAAATACTTCCGCCGTGAAACCAATAAGACCATGGGTCTTTGCAAGGTAGGTGAGGTAGGAAAGGAGTTCCCAGCCAACTCCTTTGTTCTGATAATCGTCTCTTACTACTAGGGCAACCTCTGCAGTATTTGTGTCCTCTTCAATGCCATACTGACCAACACCTACTATTTCCTCTTTTTCTCCATTACTTATTGTTGCCAGTATTACCATCTCTTTTTTGTAATCGATCACGACAAACTCCTGGAGACGCTCATGGGGCATATCTTTCCTTACACTCATAAATCGTCTATAGAGAGAGGCATCGGAAAGAGAGTAGAAGAAATCCTTGAGGAGGGGTTCATCAGTGAGTTTCACAGGACGAAGCAATACCTGGAGACCCGTCTTTGTGGTTCTGTAAGCTTCCAGATATTCTGGGTATTGTCCTTTCTCTCCTGGGATGTATGCCTGATCTTTATATATGAAACTGAGTTTCTTCGCTTCCTCTAAAAGCCATGGACGAAACTTCGGATGGGCTATGGAAATCAGAGCCATTGCTCGCTCTCTTATGTTTCTACCATGAAGATAGGCAATTCCGTATTCGGTCACCACATAGTGGAGGTCACCACGAGTGAGGGTGACACCTGACCCCTCTTCCAGAACCGGCACAATTCTTGATACCTCTCCTCCCCTTGCCGTTGATTGCATTACCAGTATCGACCTTCCACCAGGTGCGAGCACGGCACCTCTCATGAAATCTGCACTGCCCCCTATACCACTGTAGAACAACTTTCCGATACTCTCTGCACTCGCCTGCCCAGTGAGGTCTATCTGGAGGGCGCTATTTATCGCAACCATGTTCCTTTGCTGGGCAATCACAAGAAGGTTATTTGTATAATCCACTGGCTTCAGTTCTACTGAGGGGTTGTCATGAATGTAATGATATGTCTCATGTGAACCCATACAAAAACTGGCGACCGTTTTGTTCCTGTCTACTGTTTTTCTGGTGTTATCCACAACACCTTCCCTCATCAACTCCACAATTCCATCTGTAAGCAATTCAGTGTGCACTCCAAGATGCTTCTTGTTTTTGAGATGGGCAATGATGGCATTGGGGATGCTGCCGTAGCCAACCTGGATTGTATCTCCATCCTGAACAATCTTGGCTACATATTTTCCAATCTGCATGCTGATTTCATCTGGCACTTTTGCTTCATATTCCAGCAATGGCTCGTCATATGGAACAATGTAGTCAATTTTTTCCACATGAAGAAATGTATCGCCATGGGTTCTTGGCATCTGGCTGTTCATCTGAGCAATAACCAGGTCTGCACTTTCAACTGCTGCCTTCGTGATGTCAACACTGATACCTAAACTAACATAACCATGTTTGTCCGGTGGTGAGACCTGCACAATTGCCACATCAATCGGAATGAATCTTTTCCTCAGCAAGAAAGGAATCTGAGAAATGAAAATGGGCGTGTAGTCAGCATTTCCTTCATTAACTGCTTCTCTTGTATGGTTTCCGATGAAAAATGAATTGTGGCGAAAATTTGATTTGAATTTTTCCTCTGCGTAAGGCGCAACCCCCAGCGTCCATAGATGAAATACTTCAGCATCAAAAAATGCCTTTGGATGGCTTTCCACATATTTAACAAGCTGGGAAACAAGATACTGTGGTTCTCCACATCCTGTGCCGATAAATATTCTGTCTCCTCTGTTGATTTTACTGAAAATCTGCTCCTCTGATATGAATTTTTGTGGATATTTTTCCTTTATTGCGGAAATCCTTCTATCCATATCCACAGAGGAGCCAGCCATATGATTTCACCCTTGCTTATTATCTGCAAGACCCCATACCTCTTCCTGTCTATAAGGATTTCTAAATATACATTTTCTTCTGCTAGCATATAGATTGATTGAAGAAAAATAATATGGTGGTAGCGCATGTCTGAAATTTTAAATACTATTTTGCTTTATTCGGTGCAGGGAAAAGGGCATGGACAAAGACGAAGTAATTCGGGTTTTTCCTGAGATTCAAAAAATAAAGGATGAAGGTTTGAAGGAAAAAGTTATAGCAGTTTGGAGGGAGGCAACTGGTGGGAACATGGAGATTGTGAAAAAAATAATAATGCCAGATGCAAGGAGAAAAATTTCGCTTGTTGACCACACAAGAAGAATCACCCAGATGGCAATGGCAATTGCGGTAGTTCGTAGAGATGTGAACATGGACTGGCTTATTGCAGGGGGAATACTGCACGATGTAGGCATCGCTGCTGAACATAAGCTAGAAGGGGGGGAACTCAAGAAAAACGAGAGTTTGATAGAGCATGATGTGGGTGGCGTCTTGCTCTGTTCCAAGCATGGCTTACCGAAAGAAGTAATCCACATTGTTTCAATGCATGAGGAGGAAGAGGGACATAAACTGGAGGAGGCAATCATTCTGAAGCATTGTGCGGAAATTGAGAATGAAATTGCAATGCTGGAGAAAAAGAGGCAATAATGCGAGCGGAGAAGCTCAAAATTTTCTATGATGAGGAGGTCTATCCTCCATCAGAGGATACGCTTCTGTTGCTTGAGGCGTTGGAAGTGAAGGAGGGGCAGCAGGTTCTGGAAGTGGGCACTGGCTCAGCATACATAGCCATTCACTGTGCATTGCATGGTGCTGATGTGACTGCCTGTGATGTTTCTGAGACTGCGATAAGGAATGCGATGAGAAATGCTGAAGCAAACAATGTGAAAATAAATTTCATTGTTTCTGACCTTTTTGAAAAAATCAATGGAAAATTTGATGTGATAATTTTTAATCCGCCTTACCTCCCAACTGCTGAGCAAGACAAGGTTGTTGGGAATTTCAATCTTGCGCTAGATGGTGGTCCAGATGGTTCTGATGTGATCAGGAAGTTTTTAGCAGATGCCTGGCAATTTCTTAAGAAAGAGGGAGTTATCTATCTGCTCTACTCCTCTCACAACACAGAAGCAATAAACCAGTTCAAAACAATGTATTCCTGGCAAATCCTAAAATCCAGAAGGTTTTTCTTTGAGGAATTGTATGTGAGTTTGTTTAAGCCGATAAAAGAAATCAGTTGAGATAAGCAATGGTTATATATCCCAAATCTATTCTAAGAACCAGTGATGGAGATGAAAAGCTTAACAAAAAGAAGAGGATTTGTTTGCGGGCTCTGTTCGCAAGCTGGGAATGAAGGCAATGCCAGGACAAGGCGTGCCTGGAGAAAATGGATACCAGTGAGTTTGTGTCTCTTCGGAATTATGCTCCTTCTTAGCATTTTTGCTCCTGCACTGAGAACAAGCCAATCATTTTCCAGTAACCAGAATTTCCAGCCCCTTACCACATACCACAACATAACAGTTGATGCTAATCTGAGCGACTGGCACAACGACGAAAATCTCACTGGCAAGGACAATGCAAACTGGTATTTCACATGGAATGAAACCTCTCTCTTTGTTGGACTCTCAAGGGGTGAAACCTTCCATGGAAGCAATGACGACTACGATGTGCTCTGGGTCTATCTGGATACAGAAACAGGAGGCACAACGACCTCTGTTGACTGGAATGGACAGCACACACTTCCGTTCTCTGCTGACTGGTGCTTTGTTTTCAAACCCAGACCTTATGGAGACACTGACTATTACTGGAATTTGCGGCACTGGAATGGAACAGAATGGCAGATTGACATGCCATATACTGGAAATGGAGGATTTCCAGCATGGCACTGGGACAACGGAACTGCAGAAATTGCTTTACCCTATGCTGACATCGGAAATCCATCCGCAGTTAAAGTCGTGCTTTTCCTCACGAATGGTGCCAATAACTGGCTTTTCGGTGCCACGCCCTCACAAAACCCTGGTGGTGCGAGCCCCCAAACCCTTATTGGATACTGGAACTACTCTGCCCTCAATAACAATGTAGCACCTAACAATCCATCAAACATTGTGCCAGAAAACACAGGGCTACTTATTCCGATGCTTGTCGCAGCCCTACCATTTCTTCTTCGCAGGGTGCAGATGTAAATGTACGATGTTGAAAAAAAAGTGCTTGAGAAAATTCGTCCAGATACAAAGACAAGATTGCTGATTGAACACACAATTAGTGAGTTGACTGAAAAACTGAAAGAGTGCATTGCCAACAAAAAAGCAAATGCAGAAGTGCTTGTTGTGGGTTCTTGCGCAAGAGACACATATCTGAAGGAAAGCAGGGACATTGACATATTCCTCCTTTTCCCTGAAGACCTTCTGAGGGAGAAACTTGAAAAATTGGGAATAGAGATAGGGATGGCAGTGCTGCGAGGAGAATTGAAGTATGCTGAACATCCCTATGTGCATGGGATTTACAGGGGTTTTGAGGTGGACATTGTTCCTTGCTACAAGGTGAAGGATCCATCAAAGAAACTGAGTGCGGTGGATAGAACTCCATTCCATAACAAGTATGTGAACGAGCATCTGAAAGAAGAACAGAAGGACGAAGTGCGACTGCTCAAGCGCTTCCTCAAAGGTCTGGGGATTTATGGAGCGGAGGCAGCAGTCCAGGGTTTCTCTGGCTATCTTTGTGAGCTTCTCATAATCAAGTATGGAACTTTCAGAGGAGTGCTTGAAAGTGCTAAAAACTGGAGGGCAAATGTTCATATGTGGATTGAAAAAGAGCCAGTAAAGAAATTTATCGAACCATTGGTTTTTATTGACCCAGTTGACCCTGGCAGGAATGTGGCATCTGCGGTCTCGCTGGAATCCCTCTCTCTTTTCATTGTTGCGGCCCAGCATTATCTGGAAAAACCAGACATCAAATTTTTCTATCCTATAAAGAGAGAATTGTCAGCTGAGAAAGCCAGAAAAGAGGTGCTGGGCTATATTAAGAGGGCAGGTACCGCAATTCTTTCAATTTCTACGGAACGCCCTGAGAAAGTGGACGACATCATTGCATCGCAGGTAAAGAAGATGGAACGGGTGATTGTTCAGAATCTGGGCATGGCTGGCTTTAAAGTCCTCCGTTCCTTTTCCTTTTTTACTGAGAAAGAAATCTGGGTCTTTATTGAATTGGAAAACCAGAAGATACCAAAGCTCTATCTACATGCAGGACCTTATGTGTGGCTTAAAAATTCTGACGAGTTCTTGGGAAAATACAGCAAGAGAAAGGATGTGTTTCTCAAACCATTTGTTTCTGGGGGCAGATGGGTTGTGGGCTTGCTCAATGAAGAGAACGATGCACTGGAATTTCTTAAAGCCCATGCTGGAGAATGGAACCTGGGCAAAGATCTAGCGGGTAGGAAAATCAGGGTGGAAGAGGCATCTAAGTTGAAAACGAAGGCAGTGCTCAACATGCTTGTGCGCTTCCTGAAACCAGAATTTCCATGGAAATAAATTTATTCCCTCGGAGTTTAAGGCAGTGCAATGTATGAGATAATTGAGCATACTGCAGATGTGGGAATAAAGGCATATGGAAAAACGCCAGCAGAAATTTTAAGGGAGATGAGTAAAGGAATGTTTTCATTGATTGTGGATTTAGATACAGTAAGACATGAGCGAGAGGAAAAAATTGAGGTGAAAGGAGAAACTTACGAAGAACTGGCTTTCGCCTATCTCTCAGAACTTCTTTTTCTCCATGATGCATCGCGGCTTGTGTTCTCAGAATTTGATGTAGAAGTTGAGAAGGAGAATGGCCTTTTTGTGCTTAAAGCATTGGCAAAGGGTGAGAAAATAAAAAATCACAAGTTAAAATTGCTTGTTAAGGGTGTAACATATCACATGCTGGAAATCAACGAATTAACTGGCTATGGCACAGTTATTTTTGATGTTTGAAATTATGGCTATCACTATAGCATTTTACATGTGATGGGCAAGAATGTGATGGTAGTGTTCAATTGGCATCAGAGAATTAAGGGCTCTTTCCACAACTTCTGACAGCGCTGGGTGTATGTGCATGCTCTGTATGAGGGGCACCGCACTTCTGTCTGGAGTGTACATAAGATTCACTATTTCCTGGATTAGAATGGATGCGTATGGACCTACAATGTGTGCACCTAAAATTTCCAAACTTTCTTTTCTCACAATCACTTTCACGAAACAATCCTTTATGGCCATCGCATCCCCTTTTGCAGTGTCCTCGTACTTATAAAAACCTATCAAAAGGTCGTCCTTTCCATACTTCTCAATGCACTCACTCTCTCTCAGACCCACACTCGCAATTTCAGGGTAGGTAAAAACTGCTCTGGGCACAGCATGGTAGTCCACTTTTGCTACTGGTTGTTTGGAAAGCAAGTTGTAGTAAACAATCATCGCTTCATAGTTGGCAACATGTTTAAACTGGTATTTTCCTATACAGTCACCAAACGCCCATACTCCTGGCTGTGAGGTCTGCAAAAACTCATCTACAACAATCCAGCCGTTCTTGTTCGTTTTTATACCCGCTTTCTCTGGATGAAGTAAATCCGAGTTTGAGGCACGCCCAGTAGCTATCAATACTTCCTCTGCTTCAAATACTTCTACTTTTTTCGATTTCCTTTCTATCGCAACAATTCTCTTTTTGTTTGTAAGAGTTTGCTGCAATTCAATCACTTCATAGTTCGTATAAATATTCATCGCAGCAGAGAGAATTTTTCTGGCAGCTGTGGCTATCTCTGGCTCTTCATCTGGGAGGAATTGTGGATTTCTACCAATGATTGTCACTTTAGAACCCATTGTAGAAAAGAAATGCCCGAATTCTGCAGCTATGTAACCTCCACCGATTATTGCCAGAGTTTTCGGGAGTTTAGTGATATGGAGAATCGTATCGCTGGTGTGGTATCTTACTTTCTCAATCCCTTTTATAGGTGGGATTGCAGGTCTTGAGCCAGTGCATAATAAGATTGTTTTGGAAGTAATAAGCTCATTTCCAACTTTCAAAACGTAGGGTTTAATAAACTCTCCTACAGTGGGATAGAAATCTATGTTTTTATGATGGCTCAAACCATGGTGGATCTGTTCAATTTCATGGTCTATTTTTTCCCGCATTCTTCTCATCACTTTTTCGAAATCTATCCTCATCGTTTTAATCTCAATGCCAAATTTACTAGCATCACGGACTAGAGTGACCAGTTCTGCTGGGTAGAGCAAAAGCTTGGTAGGTATACAACCTCTCGTGAGGCAGATACCTCCTGGTTCGTCCTTTTCAATTATTGCAACGCGCAACTCTGGATTTTTTTTGAGTAGTGCGTCTACAATATACATCCCAGAACCTGTGCCTACTAGAATCAAATCATACTCTTTCATAGTTAGAGTAAAGCGCATTTATAATATAAATAATTTGTAGGTATGTATTTATATTTGAAACACATTCCATTCTCTTGCGGGGATTTGCATGGGGAACAGAATATTCGAGGTTACTGTAGAAGAACTCTCTTTTCTGGGAGATATTCTGTCAGTCGGGGTAGTGAAAAAAGGTTTGCTCATGATAGGTGCAACACCTGACTCTGTGACTAAAGACCAAATGATTCTGGCATTAGACCAGCATATAATTCCATCAATCAGAAGTTTTGTAAGCCCTGAAAAGGCAAACGCGGTAAAACACACAATCCTGAAAAAACTGGAAGGGGGTAAATAGCTTGAAATCTACAAATTCACTCTTGAAGGATAAAATAACTATCGGTTTTTTACTCTTCTTTGTGATAATGCTCGTGTTAGGTGTCTGGCTCAGTGGCGAAGCCCAGATTGTTTTCAACCAGTTTGCAGGTGCAATTTCTCTGATTTTAGCAGTCTTCTTTTGCTTCCGAACTTATCAGTTGTACGGACTTAAAAGTGGAGAAGGACAGGTTTGGTTGGTGTTTTCTATTGCACTTGTGTGTCTAGCTCTTGGCCAGATTGCAGTAATCGCAGGTCTGAAAGGAGGAATGATTCTTTTCAGAATTGTGGCGATTCCACTCTATATTTTTGGATTTGCAAAAAAAATTGCACTTGCTGGCTTCGTTCTGACTGCTAGAAACAGTGCCACTACGATGATTTCAGTAGTGGGCTGGTGCATCGCTGTTTTCTTCATCTCAGTGAAACCTGCACTTGCAAATGGCTTCGATTATTTTGACGACGCATACATGGTTTTTTCTCTTCTTGACATCTTTCTCCTATTCGCTGTGATGTTCATTATTCAGATGGATGTCACATCTAACGGCTGGGTGTTGCTCTCCTCGGGACTCATTGCAGTGATGATTGGAGACATATTCTACATCTTTGCAAATCAGAATCTAGGATACTACGACGGCCATCCCTATGACTTGATATGGTATGTAGGGTTACTAATCATTGGATATGCAGCTTACCATCAGAGGAAATCTCATCTTGAATTGATCGCTATTTGATTTAGGATGATGTAAACAGACACCCAGATTACGAAAATAAAGCCCTATGTAAAGGTAAAGCCTCGTTTTCTACCTATCCATGGGTTTTATATATCACTTGTGTTTTGGTATTGTGGGTGTCAAATTATGCCGCCTAACGGACTGTATGCTGGTAGAAAACTTTCGAGAAACAGACAAAAGTTTAGATGGAGTAGTAGATACTATAAGCGAAAGGTGCTGAAACTGAAGGAAAAGTCAGACCCATTGGAGGGTTCGGCCCAAGCAAAGGGAATTGTGATTGAAAAAGTGGGAATCGAGGCAAAACAGCCAAACTCTGCCATTAGAAAATGTGTCAAAATTCAGTTAATCAAAAACGGGCGTCAGATCACTGCCTTTGCAGTGGGTGTTGGTGCTATCAACTTCATAGATGAGCACGACGAGGTTCTGGTAGAAGGAATTGGCGGAAGAATGGGAAGGTCATATGGAGATATTCCAGGTGTAAGATATAAAGTGATAAAGGTTAACAATATTTCACTCAAAGAGCTTGTGAAAGGCAGGAAACAGAAACCAGTGAGGTGAAGAAAATGAGCGAAGAAAAACAGGAAACTCCAGTTACTAGCGAAACCAATGAGAATCAGAAAGGGAAGTCGGGAGGAGAAACTCCAAAAGAAGAAAAAACTGATGCTATGGAAAAGAAGTCACCACTTGCAGAGCACGGCCTTCTGCTTTTTGGTAAATACTCTTGGGAAAACATTGTTATAAAGGATATGGGTATGGCAAAATACATAAATCTGGATCCAGTAGTTTTACCACACAGCGAAGGAAAGCTATCAAATGCTCCCTTCATAAAAGCCAGAATGAATGTAGTTGAGAGATTGATAAATGCTCTAATGAAGACGGGCAAGATTGGTAAAAAGACAAGGCAATACAACAACTATTCAGGCAAAAAATCAAAGGCCTACAATGTGGTCAAAAAAGCGTTCGATATAATCTACCAGCGGACAAAAACCAATCCGTTGCAAGTGCTCGTAGATGCAATTGTGAATTCTGCACCCCGTGAGGAAATTACAAGGCTCCAATATGGAGGAATATCTGTGGTGAAATCCGTGGACTCTGCACCATACAGAAGGGTAAATGTGGCAATAAGGAATCTTGCTCTTGGTGCAATCACAGCCACTCATAAATCCACGAAACCAATGGAAGAATGTCTTGCAAACGAAATAATTCTTGCAGCGAAAGGCGACATGGGAAGTTTCGCGGTCGCAAAGAAAGAGGATACCGAAAGAATTGCACTCTCAGGCAGGTGAGTAAGTTATGTATTTGCGTGAAGAGTTAATCAAGAAAATTCCAAAGATGATGTATAAAAAGGAGAACATAAGAAACATTGGTATTGTTGCTCACATTCACCACGGAAAAACCACGCTGTCAGATAATCTTCTAGCAGCAGCAGGGATGATTTCAAGCGAGCTTGCGGGCAAACAACTTGTGCTTAACTTTGATGAACAGGAACAGGCGAGACAACTCACAATAAACAACGCAGATGTAAGCATTGTGCACCCTTACGAAGGACAGGAATACCTCATCAACTTGATTGACACACCAGGGCATGTGGACTTTGGTGGCGATGTGACAAGAGCGATGAGAGCAGTAGATGGTGCAGTGGTGCTTGTGTGTGCTGTAGAGGGCGTGATGGCACAAACAGAAACTGTCTTGAGACAGGCACTTCGTGAAAAAGTAAAGCCAGTACTATTCATAAGTAAGGTAGATCGAGCTATAAATGAGCTTAAACTCACACCACAAATGCTTCAGGATAGGTTTACAAAAATCATATACGATGTCAATGCCCTGATCGAAAAGATGGCACCAGAGGAGTTCAAGTCAAAATGGAAAGTAAGTGTGATGGATGGAAGCGTTGCCTTCGGAAGTGCATACCATAACTGGGCGCTTTCTGTACCCTATATGAAGAAAACTGGTGTCACATTTAAAGACATCATCGAACTCTGTTCTGAAGGAAGACATAAAGAGCTGGCTGGAAAGGCAAGGATAAACGATGTGGTCTTCGATATGGTCGTGAGACATTTACCAAATCCAATAGAGGCCCAGAAATACAGAATACCCCACATTTGGAAAGGAGAGCTTGAAAGCCCTGTTGGTAAGGCGATGCTTAGCGTAGATCCTGATGGCCCTGTTTCATTTATGATAACTGATATTACAATCGACCCGAATGCTGGTGAGATTGCAACGGGACGACTTTTCAGCGGGAGATTGACGAAAGGCATGGAACTTTATATTGCAGGCACAAAATTCAAAGATAAGGTTCAGCATGTCTCTCTCTTCATGGGCCCAGAGCGGCTTGTCGTTGACGAAGTTGTAGCTGGCAACATTGCGGCAGTTACTGGCTTATCGCATGCAGTTGTTGGTGTGACTGCAAGTAATCTTCCAGACATTACACCATTCGAGGAAATTGTCCATGTATCTGAGCCAGTAGTCACAGTGGCAATTGAACCAAAGAAGATGGCCGACCTTCCAAAGCTGATTGAGGTGATGCGAAAAGTGGCTAAGGAAGATGCGTCGCTAAAGGTTGAGATAAATCAAGAAACTGGAGAGCATCTTCTCTCAGGAATGGGCGAATTACACCTAGAAATTACGACATACAGAATAATCAATGACCATAGGGTAGAGATAAACATTTCAAAGCCGATAGTGGTATATCGTGAGAGTGTTCAAGGGAAAGGAGGTCCTTTTGAGGGTAAATCTCCAAACAAGCATAACCGGTTCTACCTAGAAGTGTGCCCGTTGGAAGAGGGAGTCATAAAGGCAATTGAAAACGGAGAGATTCCAACTGGAGAGAGAATAAAGGACATAAAGGCATTGGCAAAGAAGCTCCAGGATGCAGGGATGGACAAAGAAGAAGCAAAGAAGGTTGTCTGGATTGAGGGGAAGAATATCTTCGTTGATGCTACATGGGGTATCCAGTATCTGAATGAAACAATGGAACTCTGCATTCAGGCCTTCAAAGAAGCAATGGATAGGGGCCCTCTTGCGGCAGAGAAAGTTACTGGCGTGAAAGTGCGACTCGTGGATGCAAAGCTTCATGAAGATAGCATTCACAGAGGTCCTGCCCAAGTAATTCCTGCTGTGCGGTCTGCAATCTACGGTGCGATGTGTCAAGCAGGAAGAATTCTCCTTGAACCAATTCAGAAAGTCACAGTGAATGTGCCTCAAGAAATCATGAGTAATGCGACAAGAGAATTACAAAAAAGACGCGGAGAAATAATGGATATGACGCAAGTGGGAGATTACACTACAATAATTGCTAAAGTTCCAGTTTCAGAAATGTTCGGGTTTGCCAGTGACATAAGAAGTGCGACTGCAGGTAAAGTGCTTTGGGGAACTGAGAATATGGGATTCCAGCCAGTTCCGAGAGAAATGATGATGAATGTCGTTGCTCAGATAAGAACTAGAAAAGGATTGAAACCAGAGCCATATGATGAAGCTTACTATGCTGGAATGTAAAAAAATTTAATAATTTTCTACCTTTTATTTTAAATCTCAAAATTTTTGCCACATTTTGTGCAAGTGTAGTGATTGTCAACTTTCTTTGCAGGGAAACCGCATTCACATACATAGCCCCGGATTCTGGCAGGAACACCAAGAACAAGGGCATGAGGAGGAACATCTTTTGTCACCACAGAACCTGCACCAATCATCGCGTACTCTCCAACGATAATCCCACATACAATTGTAGCATTCGCACCAATAGATGCACCTTTTTTCACAAGGGTTTTTACTAACCTTTCTTCCCCCCAGTATTTCGCTCTCGGATATAGGTCATTAGTGAATGTTGCAGAGGGACCGACAAACACATCATCCTCAATTACGACACCATGATATACACTCACATAATTTTGGATTTTTACATTGTTTCCGATTTTTACTCCAAAATCTATGTAAACTCCCTTTCCAATGTTACAGTTTTCACCTATCTCTGTATCTTCCCTTACCTGTGCCTGATGCCAGATTTTTGTGCCATCACCAATTTTGGCTCGCTCGGAAACCTCTGCAGTTGGATGGATCTTTATAGCCATGGAAATCTACCTCAGCTGGAAATGTGTTTAATATATAAAAGTTTACAATGTGAACCCCAATAAGACCGCATTTATTGATGTCAAAAACCAAAATTCTATATCTTCCAACTGTATCTTACTAACCATGATCGTAGCTGAGATAAGTGTGGTGCCAATAGGAGAAGGCACGAGTGTGGGAAAATATGTGCGTCTGGCTGTGAAAGCAATAAAAGAAAGCGGTGTGAAATATCATGTCTCGCCAATGGGCACATGCTTCGAAGTAGAGACACTGGAGAAAGCAATGGAAATTGCAGGAAGAGCCCATAGAGCAGTTGCAGAAGCAGGTCCAAAACGCATTGTGACCACGCTTAAAATTGATGAACGACTGGACACAGTACATAGCATGGAAAAGAAAATTGCCTCTGCAACAAAAGAGGAATAAGATGGTAATACTCGTAAGATATGCGGAGATTGCCCTCAAGTCCAACTATGTGAGAAATGCGATGGAAAAAGCGCTTATAAGGAACCTGGAAAGCAAGTTGCTGGAGCATAGAATCCAGGCAAAAATTGAACGGGACCGAGGCCATATTTATCTCACAAGTGATAGGGAGCAGGAAGTTGCTTCGCTCGTTGCAAAGACATTCGGTGTTGTCTCCTTCAGTCATTGCGTGAAATCTGGCACAGGCATAGCGGAAATTGAGCAGAACGTAGCTGAATTAGTTGCGTGCCATGCTGAAGATAAAAAAACATTTGCGATAAGGGCTAGGAGAGTGGGCGAATTCGGGTTCACCAGCATGGAACTGGCGAAACATCTTGGGAGTGTGGTACTTGCGAAATTCCCACATTTTGTTGTCAACTTAAATGAACCAGAACTTGAGATTCATGTTGAAGTGCGGCAGAAAGGTGCCTACATTTACACCGAGAAGCTACCTGGACCTGGTGGTCTACCCTATGGGACCCAGGGAAAGGTCGTGGGTTTGATTGAAAATGAGGCGGATGTGGTTGCTGCTTGGCTGATGATGAAGCGGGGTTGCAGCATGATTTGCACGGGTAAGGAAGGATATTGCAAAGTGCTCCGCCGGTGGGCACCTGTGAGAATCGAGGGTATAGAGTCTACAATGGCAAATGCGATTGCAATTGCAAAAAAAAGAAACGCACAGGGAATAGTGAGTGGGATGAACCCTGAGAAACTTCTTGAAGTTCTGCCAGAGCCAGTAGAGTTTCCTGTGTTCTTACCACTTGCCGGGTTGAATGAAACGGTAGTAAGCCAGTTGAAGGTGGAAATTGGAGTTGGAAAAGAATGAAAGGTTACATTCAGGTTTATACGGGTGATGGTAAGGGGAAAACGAGTGCCGCTCTCGGGCTTGCAGTGAGAGCCCTTGGTAGAGGGAAAAAGGTCTGCATTGTCCAGTTTATGAAAGGAATGGAAACAGGAGAGGTTTTGTTTTTTGAAAGAATACCTGGTATTGTAATACAACAGTTTGGGAGCGGTGAGTTTGTGAAAACAGCAATTGAAGAAGAGAAAAAATTAGCCCATCAGGCACTTGATCATGCAAGAGAACAGATGGTGTCTGGCAGTTTTGATGTAATCATCCTAGATGAAATAAATGTTGCGATGGACCTCCAACTCCTTGAAGTTCCTGCAGTAATGGAATTTCTGAAGCAGAAGCCAGAGCGTGTAGAAGTAGTCCTCACTGGCAGAAATGCACCGAAGGAGATTCTGGAAATCGCTGACCTTGTCACTGAGATGCGCGAAGTCAAGCATTATTACAAAAAAGGAGTTGAGGCCAGAGAAGGAATTGAGTTCTAGGCCTGGGGCTTTTTTGATAGCACCACAGAATTCAACATAAAGCGTAAAAAGAACACAAACAATATTCCACAACTTTGGGATACAGAATAAAGGTTATTATAGATGAGGACAATACACTTATGCCCATGAGCACTGTTTTTGTTGCCCGTGAGAAGGAACTTCTCCTGTTGAAAGAGTATGTAGACACGGCGTTGTGTGGTAATGCTAATTGCGTATTTATCGGTGGGGAGGCAGGGATTGGAAAAACCACACTTGTCACCAAAGCAAGCAGAATATGCTCAGACAAAGAATTATAGAATTCTAACTGGGTTCTGTGTTAAAGACGCAATTGTGCCCTACATGCCAATTAGAGAGGCATTCCGAACGGCTGGGTTGGACCATCTTGTAGCAGACAAAACTCCACCAAGATTAGAATGTGCCTATTTCATGAAGGACGCAGGGATTTTGGTATCGAAATATGAACGGACGAGTTCCTCCCTAGATCCAGATATATTCGCTGGAATGATTACTGCAGTCAACAACTTTGTCAGAGACTCGCTTTCAATGCTAGACAAAAAAGAGGGCGAAAAACAGCAGACACTTAACAGATTGGGTTATGGTGACTGGACTATCTTGATAAACAAAGGACAAAACTTGAATTTTGTTGTAATAGTTCATGGAGAAGCCGACGAATTTTTGAAAGAAGAAATGGAAGAAATCCACAGAAAAGTGGAAGAAGAATATGGGGCTGTCATTAAAAACTGGCACGGAAATGTGGATAAGGTCAAGGGAATTGAGGAAATTTTAAAATCTATGGTGGGATCTGGAAGATATGATGGAATTGATTACTCAAAAGAACTCTCTGATCCAAAACTCAAGCTAAACAGGTTATACGAAAACATTATTTCTGGGTTGAGGCGGGAAGCTAAAAAAAACCCGTTGTTGCTTTTCATTGATGACCTTCAGTGGGCAGACCCTTCCACACTTGCTCTCATACACTACCTGGCGAGAAACCTGAGAAATCTACCTGTATTACTCATTGGCACCTACAGAACTGAGGACATTACCGCAAGTAGTGATGGAAAATCCCATCCACTTGCAGAAACAATAAATCTCATGGAGAGAGAGGAGTTGGTGAAAAAGATAGAACTCGCTAGATTTACAAAAGAGGAAACACTTCTGTTGCTGGAAGCCCACTTTGGAAAAATTAGAAATCTCGATGAGAATTTTTTGGATACTATATTTAGGGAGACGGAAGGAAATCCTCTTTTCATACTGGAAGTTTTCAAGTTGCTTTCGGAGGAGAAGGCAATTCTTTATGACCCTTACAAGAAAGAATACATTCTTGAAAGGCCACTTAGTAAAATCAAGATCCCTGAAAAAGTCCAGAGTGTAATAGAGTATAGAATTAACCGCTTGGAAAAAACACACAGAGAAATTCTAGAAATAGCTGCAGTGGAAGGTGAGTGCTTTCATTCCAAAACGATTGAACATTTTACTGGAATGCCGAGGATAACCATTCTTAAGACCTTAAACATACTTGAGCGTGACTACAAACTGATTCATGCGTATTGAGACCATTACAAGTTTGACCATATGAAAATCCGAGAAACAATCTACGAATCTCTGAGTCCTGAATTACGAAGAGAGTATCATGGACTTCTTGCCGCATATATAGAGGAACAGAATGGAGGTAACTTAGATGCAGTGGCACCAATTCTCGGACTCCATTATTATTATGCTGGAGTGAAAGGGAAGGCATTACCACATTTACTAGTTGCAGGGAACAGAGCATTGGAAAATTTTGCGGCAATGGAAGCTGCGAGATTTTATCAGCATGCAATGGATTGCATAGATAAAGAAAAGCAGCGGGACCTTTATGTGGAATGCCTAGGAAAGCTTGGGGAAATTCACGCACTCAGCGGTAACTATGAGAAGGCCATTGAGTGTTTTTCAAATGCTGTTAACGACCTCTATCGAATTCAACCCTTGAATATAAAAAAGTTAGGGGAACTCCACATGAAAATCGGAGAAGTGTATGAAAAAACTGGGAGATTTGACGAGGCAATTGATTTTTGTATGAAAGCAGAGAAATTTGTTAGTGGAGACAATAAGGAATTGAGGAAAATTATTTCCTTCGAAGGTTTGATCTATATGAGAAAAGGAGAGTATGGTCCAGCTTTAGAGAAGTTAGAAAACGCCCTTAAAATGAGCAAAGAGGAAGACCACAAAAAAGAAATTGGATTAATTTATCGAAGAATGGGCACCATCCATATGTATCTTGGAAATACCCAAGAAGCCGTAAATTTGCTGAAATTGTCGCTTCAAATCTCTGAAGAAATAAACGATATAGAGGGCATCGGTAAATCCTCAAATAACTTAGGTATTGTTTATTACGGAATTGGAGAACTGGATCTTGCACTCAAATACTTTGAGAAAAGCATGGAGATTGCAAAGAAAATTGGGGATACATATGGAATTGGACTTTCTTACCTCAACATAGGGAATGTGCACCAAGATAAAGGAAACTTAGAACAAGCAATTGAATTTTACGGAAAAGGTCTTCAGATAAAGGAGAAGATAGGGGATATCTACGGTGTTGCACTCGTATACAATGCTCTAGGAAGCATTTACCTTGAAAAATGGGAACTTGAAACAGCACAAAAGTATCTGACCAACACCGTGAAACTGCAGGAAAAAATTGGCGACAATTATGGGCTCTCTCTTTCTTACATATCTCTTGGACACCTTCACAAGAAAATGGATAAACTGAATGTGGCAATAACTTACTACGAAAAAGCCATGGAAATTGCCAAAAAATCAGGTTCTAAGGAACTGATGTGTGTCGGACTTAGCTCTATTGCAGAAGTTCTAGCTAAGCAACAGAAATTCGAGGATGCGATGGAATGTATGAGGTTAGCAAGAGCAATTATCCCAGAAATAGGTTCCGATAACCTAGAGGCACTATATTATAGAACATTGGGAATCGTTAAACGGGAAGCAGGTTTATTTGATGATTCAGATGAAGCATTTAATAAAGCTCTCTCGCTCTACGAAAAGATGAACATGGCTCTCGAAATTGCAAAAACTTGCTATGATTACGGATTGATGCTGAGTAAAAGGCAAAAACCCGGCGACAGAGAAATGGCGAGAAAGTACCTTGAAAGGGCGCTAAAAATCTTTGAAGAGAAAAATATTACCAAATGGAGTGAACAAATATTTGAAATTAACCAGAACATTTAGTTTTGCATCTATATGCAAAGGTTAAATACCCAGTGCCTTTATGCCCTTTCATGCCCGCAAAAAGGTTCTCTAATATTGAAATCTCAGGCATAAGAAAGATGTTTGAAGGTGCACCTCCAGACGCAATCAATTTAGGGCTTGGAGAACCAGATTTTCAACCACCCGAATGTGTACTTAATGCCCTCCAGAATGCCGTGAAAAATGGTTTCAACAAGTATGGGCCTATTGGTGGTATCCCAGAGTTGAGAAATGAGATTGCATCTAGATACAACCGGCTTGCACCTACCAAATCTGAAAATGTAATAATCACTGATGGAGCTACAGAAGCTCTATTTGCTACAATTATGGCTATAATCGACGAAGGAGATGAGGTACTAATTCCAGACCCTGGTTTCCCGCTCTATGAAAGCCATGTAAAGATTTGTGGAGGAAAACCTATTTTCTACTCACTTAGCCAAAAGAATGACTTCGTTCCAGATACAAGCGAACTTCTAGGTTTGATTTCACCTAAAACAAAGGCGATTATTGTAAACTCTCCTTCAAACCCAACTGGAGGTGTAATCCCAGTAAAATGCATAGAAGAACTCGTAGCGATTGCTGACCAAAAAAATATAGTTGTGATTTCTGATGAGGTCTACGACCATATTATCTACGAAGAGAAACACGAGAGTTTCTGGGGTAGGTGCAGAAACGCAGTAATAATAAATTCCTTTTCAAAAACCTATGCAATGACTGGGTGGAGAATTGGCTTCTTACTTGCACCCCCTCACCTAATGCCACATATCTTCAAATCTCACTATCACTTAATTGCCTGTCCGCCCACTCCAACACAATATGCAGCTCTAGAAGCCCTTAAAAAAGCCGATGCAGATGTTACAAGAATGGTAAATGAATTTAGAAAACGAAGGGATTACATTGTGAACGCCCTTAATTCCATTCCAGGATTTAACTGTCTTACTCCAAAAGGTGCATTTTATGTATTCCCTGAGTTTACTTTACCCAAAACCTCAATGGAACTTGCTACAACTCTTGTACAACATGGAGTGATATGCACCCCAGGATCAGCCTTCGGTAGAAACGGTGAGAGGCACATAAGATTTTCCTATGCTAATTCGCTTGAAAACATAAAGAAGGCGATAGAAAGAGTTACGAACGTAATAGAAACACTTTCATAACCCTGCCACAACAAGCATTCTAATCATATCCCCAGTATCTTTGCAGTTGTCTGCAGAGTTCTCCATACCATGTAAAATTTCTCTCAAAACAATCACTGTTCTAGCATCGCTTACATGTTTCAGAACTTCTTTCTTTGCATTGAAGTAAATTTCGTCGATTTTATGTTCGAGCATCTCCACCTGTTTCTCACTCTCTCTAGCTTCCTCTGGATTAGTCGGCAGGAGTTCCATTGCTCTCTTCAAAGCTTTAGTGCACTCTACGATTTTTTCGTTCATTTCAAGAAGGGCCTTCCAGACTACATCTGGGCATGTCATCTTCAACTCAATGAGAATTTCAAGATTCATTCCAGATTCCTTTAGCCAATCAACTGCATAATCTTGATGCCTAATCATTCTCATCATGAATTCTCGCGCTCTTGGTTCCATATCTGAGACACTTACTTCATCAGCTATCTGATATTCTATGTTATCCGCATCCTTTTCAAATGTGTTGAGTGCATACAATGCTTTCTTTACTTCTGCATCCATTCCATGGCTTGCATACTTCAGTGCTTCATGTAGTTCAACACTCGCGCTCACAAGCTTATCTGCATGTTCAGCAGCTTTCCGCACCGCTATTGATTCATGTCTTTTTGTAAACCATGCCATTAAACCCTTTTCCTGCATTTGCTCACCTCAGTTTCTCAAGCGAAATTGCTGCAGTGAAACCCTCAGGAGGTATCCTATATACCTTTATCTCTTCCTTTGGTAGGGAGAGGGATATTTCTTCCCCATAATTAAATTTTTCATCTAGATCATAGGAAACCATCTTGATTTCCTCTCCACAATAGTCAAAAATGTGGACCAAATGAGAACCGAAGAACACCGTATTACGGAATTTTGCCTTTATTCCATCACCCAGCTCCAGATTCTCTGGGCGAATGGCAATTACAACTCTCTCGCCTTTGAGTTCACCGTAGTTTTCTAGCACTTCTATCTTATCTCCGCAGCCAGTAACCGCAAAAACTTTCTCTCCTTCCACATGGATTTTACAGAAAATAAAATTCATCTCGCCAATAAAGAATGCACCAAAAAGAGTTTTGGGGTGATGATAAACCTCGCTGGGCTTCCCATACTCTATAATTTCTCCGGAACGCATTACACAAATTCTGTCAGCAACCGCCAACGCTTCCTCCTGGTCATGTGTTACATGAATTACAGTGACACCAAAATCCTTCATGAACTTTCTGAGTTCAACCCGCAACTTTTTCCTCACACGTGCATCCAGCGCAGAAAGGGGTTCATCAAGAAGCATGAGTTTGTTTTGGGTTGCAAGGGCCCTGGCAATCCCACAGGACTGTTGGATCCCTGTTGGTAGTTCTCTTGGGTAACACTCCAGATAGGGCTTAAGACCTAGCATTTCCGCAAACTCTCTAACGATTTTACCAGCTTCTTTTGCATGAATAGACCTTATTTTTAGAGGATAAGCAATATTCTCCTCAGCCCTCATATGCGGAAAGAGTGCAATGTTCTGGAAGACATAGCCAAAGTTTCGCTTGGAGGGAGAAAGGGTTGTCACATCCTTTCCATCGATGATAATTCTACCATACGTAGGCTTTTCTATTCCTGATATCATTTTTATCAGTGTAGTCTTTCCACAACCAGAGGGTCCGACAATTGTGAGGTATTCTCCGTTTTCCACAGTTAGATTTACATTCTTCAATGCTTGAACACTCCCATAATTCTTTGATACATTTTCAATCCTAAGCATCACTCCACCTCCAGTTCCTCCTGTATGTTTAAATTTTCAGCACTAAAGCAAAGCACTTTTTTCGGCTTTAACCAACAATGAACTCCTTCGTTTGCAGGCAACCGCTCAGTGATAGGCATCTTTGCCAGCAATCGCTCATATTCTGTGCTAAAATCTATTTCATAAAATTTGCCCACTTGATATATTTTATCCACACATCCATAAAAACTATTTTCCTCCTCTGTCATTACTAACTCCATCTGCTCATATCTCATGCATACAAGCACCTTCTCGCCCACTTTAAACTTCTTGTTCACAACAACCTTAAGTTTCCTTCCGTGCACATCTTTTAAAATCAGTTCATTACTGCTACATGCCTCGACAAAAAATGCCATAAAGTTGCCACCACCAACAAAGTTTGCCACAAATGGGGTCGCTGGCTCACTGAAAATTTTTTCAGGTTTGCCTTCTTGCACAATTTTTCCGCGTCTTAGCACAATTATTCTATCCCCTATTTCCATCGCTTCTTCCTCATCATGAGTGACATGAATAACTGTAATCCCAAAGTCCTTTGCGATTTTTTTCAGCTCACTTCTCAGCATTATTCTAAGCTTCGCATCAAGTGCTCTAAGTGGTTCATCAAAGAGCAATATTTCAAACCCGGATGCCAGGGCTCTTGCGAGTGCTACCCTTTGCATCATTCCTCCACTCATCTCCCTCGGAAATGAAGTCTTTCTAGACAGCAAATTCATGAGGGTAAGATACTCTTCAGCAACTTTCATTGCGATGGCTGGGTTTGTACCACTAACAATCCTTGGAAACATCACATTCTCAAGAATGTTCATATGTGGAAAGAGTGCGTAAGTTTGAGACAAATAAGCAATTTTTCGTTCTTCTGGCTCCAACTTATCTATTCTTCTTCCGTCTCTCCAGACCTCCCCAGATGTTGGTCTTTCAAGTCCTGCAATGATTCGCAATAATGTAGTTTTCCCTGCACCAGTTGGTCCCAGAATTACAATGTACTCTCCTTTTTCCACCTTGAAATTTAAATTATCCAGTACCAATTTTTTCCCGAACCTCTTGCTTAGACCCTTTATCTCGATCATTTCTTCCTCCCCTTCATCGTCATTCTTATAGCAAGCAGCACAACTACAGATATTCCTATGAGAATGAGCGATGCGATTGCGGCAGAGTAGTAGTCCTTGGCTTTGACTAGCTGGACAATGTAAACTGGGATTGTAGTAATCTTAGAGTCAGAGGGAAGCACAGCAATAGTTGCTCCTGTCTCATCCAAACTTCTAGTAAATATCATTATAACACCTGCAATTATGCTGGGCTTGAATAGGGGATATACAATCTTTCTGAATACAGTAAGGGGTCTAGCGCCCAGTGTCTTTGCAGCTTCCTCATAATCCGGTGGAATTTGTCGCATTGCGGCAGCAAAGGTTCTCACAAGGAAAGGATAAGTAAATGAAACATGGGCCAAAACAACAACAAGAATAACTAGGAAATTATTATTGATGTTAAAGAAGTTCTTCCAGAATAAACCCAATGATATCCCTAACGCAACCGTAGGTACAATTATAGGAATGTTTGCTAACATATCTAATGTTTCTGCACTCTTTCGCTCCCTTGCTCTCGCAATGTAAATAGCAAGGGGTATTGCCGTAGCCAAACAAATTAGGGTTGTAAGAGTTGCAACAATCAAAGAAATCCCAAGAGAATAAAGCATTCTTCCATAGTCAATGTGGACGCTATGTCCCCATTGCTGAGGTATGTATGCAAGTATGAATAGAGAGGGGATAAGCACCAGGAAGAGGAAAAGAAAAAGACCAGATACATCGCGAAGCATACCCATCTTCTTTGTGCTGAACAGATTCTCTAATTGATAAACTTTTCTGAATGGAAAACGAACTTTTTCTGCAAAAATTTTCACAATCCCTAATAAAACCAGTGATATTAAAATCAAAACCATACTCATAAAACCTAGGGCTTCGTTGATGTATGGATACCCTGCATTTTTCAGAGAATTGATAAGAGCTGGGCCAGTGAGCGTTGAACTGGAAGTAAGAGTGGCATAGTCAACATTGGTCACCATTGAAATTGCAAGAAAGGTTGCACCAGTTTCGCTCAAACTTCTAGCTAGACAGAGGATAATCCCTGTAACAATTGCAGCTTTCATAATAGGCAAAGTAACTGTTCTTGCAACTGTGAATTTTTGAGCACCAAAGCATTCACCAGCGAACTCATATGTAATGTCTACCTCCTCTATTCCTGCCTTCATTGAACGCACCATGTAGGGAAGGGTGAATGCTATGTGGAGAAGAATGATAATTACAAAAGGCGAAGAAAAAATTGCAATGGCTCCTGACCTCGTGATTTCTGTGGTTAAGTCCTTCGCAAAGAAAAGGGTTGTGCTAAAACCCAGTGCTGCAGTTGGCATCACAAGTGGTATGTCAACAAGAGTATCGACAAACTCTTTACCTCGAAATTCTCGTTTTGCAAGGAACCAAGCAAGTGGTAATCCAAGTACAATGTCGATGATTACCACGATGATAGCAACTGCAAGCGAGACAAGAATGCTTCTACTGAACAAAGAGATGAGTTTTTCGTCGGTGAGAATGTTGCGGTTTACTGAGTCCCAATTAGTCCCTACATACACAAACGAATAAAGCACAGGCACAAGAACAAATATTATGAAGAAGACAATTGTAAGAGTATAAAACAGATATTTCCAGTGCCTCAGGGTCGGTCTTAGTTTTCGCCCAGCCATCGGTTCTCTAAACACATTTGGTATATATAATTTAAGAGTGGTTGCAGATTAAAAAATTAAAGAAAAAGAGTTTAGTAGGTCGTGGCTTTGATTGTGAAGCTGCCAGAACCGTAATAGGAGTACACCAAGATGTACCATGTTCCAGCTGGCGGATAGCCAATGATTATCGTTTCGTAAGACGAGGGTCCCACACTTCTGATGTCATAGTAGCATGGAGTTGGCTTTGAATTCAGTTTCACATAGAGGTCAAAGTCAGCGTTAGATGGTCCAGTGAGGTCAATTCTTAACCTGTACTTCCCAGTTGGAATTGTGATGTAGAAGTATTCGCCCCTTCCACTTCCGCTCAGCGAACTCGTCTTAGCCACACCATCCTGAAGTTGTCCATCGTCCACAGTGTCTGTTGTTGTTGCCTTAATAGTATAACTGCCAGCACCATAGTATGAGAAGACATATATGAACCAGATACCCTCGGCTGGGTTCAATATGGAAATTTTTTCGTTGGAGGAGGAACTGGTGCTCTTGTAGTCATAGCTCAGAGTGGTTGGGAGTGCATTGTATTTCACATAGAGGTCAAAGTCTTTGTAGTAGTAGGAACTTGAACCTACGAGCTCTATTTTCAGCTGGGCTCTTCCTGCAGCCACTGTGATTGAGTAGTATTTGCCATACCCAGTTCCATTGATTGTGTCTGTGTACGGCACTCCGTCTGTGAGCGGTGTGACTGACGGTGGTGCAGTCGTGGTGGCCTTGATTGTGAAGGAACCTTTACCAGAATAAGAATAGACCATGAAATACCATGTTCCAGGGGAGGGTGCGTTTATGTTCACAAGCTCATTAGAGTTTGAATTTACGCCTCTGTAGTCGTAGCTGGACAGTGTCGGCAGTGCTCCGAGTTTAACATAGACATCAAAGTCAGTGTATGCAGGGCCGCTCAACTCAACTTTCAATTTTATTTTCCCTGCTGGCACCACCAGACTGTAGTATCTTGTGTCCTTTGGTCCGTTAAGTGTGCCTGTTTCTGGCACTCCATCCGTAAGTGGAATCACTGTGGTATCGTTTAATGTTGTGAATGTATAGTCAGAACTGTTTGCGGCATTGCCATAGGCATCCGTTGACTTTACCATAAAGTGGTAGAGCGTCCCTGGTGTCAGTCCAGATAAAGAGACAGAGTGTGATGTTGTATTCCCAGCGCCCGTTGCACTCTTTCCATAGGCAGTGGTCGTGCCGTAATCTACTACACTACTGCTGGGCTCATCTGTTATCCAGGTTATAATTGCAGAGGTAGCCGTGATGTTTTTCACAGCCACATTTGAGATGACAGGAGGTGTTGTGTCTCCACCGCCACCAGATGTTGTGAATGTGTAGTCAGAACTTGTGGCAGTGTTTCCGTTGACATCTGCTGATTTGACTCTGAAATGATAAGTGGTTGATGCAGTTAAGCCAGATAGTTGGACAGAGTGAGAAATGACTCCATTTGCGCCGGTTGCCGTCTGCCCGTAGGAGGTAGTAGTGCCATATTCTACAATGCTGCTGCTGGGTTCATCCGTAGTCCACATAACCACTGCAGAAGTTGATGTGATGTTTACCACCGTAACATTTGAAATCTTTGGAGGCGTGGTATCATTAGAGGCAGTCGTGAAATTATAATCCTGACTGACTGCAGTGTTGCCGTAAGCATCTTTTGAATTTACTCTGAAGTGATATTTCGTAGATGGTGTCAATCCTGTCAAAGTCACCTGGTGAGATGTTACCCCAGTAGCACCTATTGCCACCTCTCCGTAGGATGTGGTGGTGCCGTACTCCACAACACTTGTGCTTGGTTCATCTGTGGTCCATGTAACTATCGCTGAGGTCATTGTTATTCCAGAGACTGCAACATTGGAGATTACAGGTGGTGTTGTGTCTGCCTGACTGGTTGTGAAGGTATAGTCGTCACTTTCAGCAGTGTTTCCAACGGCGTCCTTTGAACTCACCCTGAAGTGGTAGGTTGTTGCAGGTGTAAGCCCTGTTAGAACCACTGTGTGGAATGTGACACCATCTGGGCCATCTGCAGATTCACCATAATTTGTATCCAAACCATACTCCACTACGCTCGTGCTTGGCTCATCGGTAGTCCAGGTAACTGTTGCGGAATCCTGGGTAATATTGCTAACCGCTACATTGGATATTACGGGAGGTGAGGTATCATTTCCTCCATCAGATAAGGTGGTGAATGTGTAGTCAGAACTAGTTGCAAGGTTGCCTGCAGCATCTGCGGATTTAACCCTGAAATGATAAAGGGTTGATGCGGTTAATCCTGAGAGGGAGACAGAGTGAGAGGTAACGCCACCAACACCAGATGCCGTCTGCCCGTAGGAGGTTGTAGCGCCGTATTCCACAATGCTGCTGCTGGGTTCATCTGTTGTCCAGAGCACCACTGCAGAGTTTGACGTAATGTTTATAACTGCCACATTTGAAATCACTGGAGGTGTTGTATCTCCTGCGGATAAGGTGGTAAAGGTGTGGTCAGAACTCACTGCGGTGTTCCCTGCAGCATCTGCGGATTTAACTCTAAAGTGATAGGTGGTTGAGGCACTAAGTCCTAGCAAGGTAACAGAGTGAGCAGTGACTCCATTTGCTCCAATTGCTGTCTGCCCATAGGCGGTTGTGGTGCCATATTCCACCACGCTCGTGCTCGGCTCATCGGTAGTCCAAGTAATCGTTGCAGAATCCTGTGTGATGTTCTTCACCTGCACATTTGAGATTGTTGGAGGAGTGGTATCTCCACCACCTGAGCCAAAAGCACCAATTACTGCAAGTGCAAATGGTTGAGGTCCATTAGGCACATTGGTTGCAGTCACCCTGATTGTGTATGTTCCTGTAACTGGCGTAGGCAAAATAACGCCTTCCTCCACATTCAGGGTGTCAGGTGAGCCCCCAGTAACTGAGTGGCCTGGGTTCTTGCCTGAAAATACATTCCCTAGATAAACGCTGCCATCTGGAGCTGTGACCTTCAAGTCCAAGTTATTCACCAGTGCTTTTGAGGCGCCCACTGTGCCTGGATAATCAGTCCATGTCAGAATCACCTTGAACGGCTGAGCATTGGAGGATATTGTGTACTGATACTCCTTGTACTGGCCTGTGCTGATTCCAGTGGTCTCATCAACTATCTGAAGTCCTAAGGTGTCGCCAGAGAAGTACAATGAGTTATCCAGGTTAATTCTGCCCCATCCCTGGCTGTTGTTCGGGAATTTGCCCTCATTATTCATGTCGCTGTACGAACCAGTCAACTCAACACCACCAACCATCAGTACCGCTTTCAGCAGGGCCGCAGATGGTGTGAAAGCATTTGCAGGATTCTTTGTTCCAGTTGGATACCAGCCTTCCATAAAGTATTGTCTCACAAGAGCAGCATTTCCAGCAGCACATGGGGTTGCCATGCTTGTGCCAGCCATACCTATATATCCTGCATTATTTGTGTTGAGGTTACCATCAGAATCAGCAGAGTACAAACTAGAGCCAACTGCAGAGATTGTTGGCTTCAACCTTCCATCGGTAGTAGTTCCTCTGCTCGAAAAGGATGCCATGTCATTTTGATTTGGGCTGTTTTTGGATGCCCCCACACTTACCAGATTTTTAGCTGTTGCAGGCGAACCGACGGTTTGTGCTCCACTCGCACCAGAATTTCCGTTAGCAAACAGAATAAGGCAGTCCTTGTGGTTCCACATAAACAAATCTACCATTCTTGCATCGCTTGTGTAAGAAGCACTAGAGGAACCCCATGAATTCGAAATTATTCTTGCACCTGCATTGTATAAGGGTCCAAACAGGTTGTTATAGTCGGAGGGAATACCAGAAAGGCTATCTCCATATCCAATGTCTCCGAACGCTAGCTTAGCTTTATAGGCCATCCCATCGTAAGGTGCAGTTCCTCCCACATAGGAATCATCACCTGCAATTGTGCCTGCTACATGGGTTCCATGCCCTGAGTTATCTGAGTCCTTCCCATCTGCAAAGTTCTGATAGAGAACAATCTTTCTGTGGTTCTGGTTTACCTGGTTTAGCACAATCTGCACATTCGGGTCTCGGAATGCAGCATGGTCGTAGTCAATTCCTGTATCTGTCTCACCCACAATCTGCCCTTCTCCATGAATGCCTTTATCCCATATTTTTCTGTTTTCAGAATTGCCTGTCTGAGTAATCCACTGCGCATTGTTGTTCAGGATTTTCATTTCTTCGAAGGGTGAAATAAACTCAACGCCAGGGATCTCAGAAACCGCTCTTATTCCTGCTTGTGTGAGCTTAGCTATAATCCTCGTGGTACTCACACTCATCAATTCTCCTCCGTAAGCATTTACCACATTAACTACTTCACTTGTTGATGCTGGTGTTAATAACAAAATATCTACTTTTGATTCACCAGGAGTATTTAGAGACGCATCAATCTTATATGATGGTAAATATTCACCTACCCATCTAACAAAAGAAAGCTTCTTCACTAAAGAAAGGGAAGACGAAGGTATCTTTACAATGAATGCGTTGTTGGGGACATACCAGTAAATCTCGCAACCCAAATTCACAAGCGCCCTTTTCCACGAGTCCTTCACTGGGCCTATAAATTGAACCAGTTTCACATCAGATTCTGCTCTAGGAACAAGGGGTTCACCTTTAAGTGGATCAAACTGATAGTTTTGTAAAAGAATCGTGGTGTCTACATCTACCACTTCAAAGTTACCGTTTTCTAACAGTCTCCGTTCACTTTGTGTGACTTCAACGAGGGCATAGTTTGTGTATCTTTCTACTATTCGAACACCGCTCTTTTCTAAGATGCTTAATTGATTTTCTGATGCAGTGATATATACAAGCTGGTTTTCCTCGGTACTCTGGGGCTTCTCATAAAATAAAAACCAGAACACACTTAGCACTAACGCTGCTGTCACCACTATTCCCAATATAATTTTTCTTCTATGATGATACATAATATATCACCTATTGCTCTAACCCATCTCTAGAAATATAAACTTCACCGGGTAGTTACCGGGTAGGTACCAATTTTTAACTACGGGCTTGAGTTAACATTTTTATAGAGTTAGAGCACCTCCTTGCGGACATTAACCTCACTACATCGTTAAGAGAGCGTTTTTGGAACAATTTGGAACACTTCATTATTTTTACCGACTATTACTCAATTATTTTTACTGCCTCTCCACCGTGTTTCGATTCACGAGGCCTGATATCAACGAATACGGGCATAGGGAGAGAGGGTGAGGTTATGAGAGCAGTGCCAATAGGGAGGGACTGGATTTCGTCCATTGTTCCTGAGGTAATGCCTTCTACTGACGCACAAACCGCCTTCAAGTCATTTGGATTTGTAATTTTTAGAATAATCTGGGTGTTGCACTGGCTTAGCACATTTTTATCAACTTTCGCTGGACGCTGACTTATGATACAGAGCCCAAGCCCGAATTTTCTGCCTTCTGAGGCAATTGTTCTGAGAATCTTAGAACTCGCTGCCTGTCCCTGCTGAGGACAGAAGTTGTGTGCCTCTTCAACTACAAGCATAAGTGGTGGGATCTTATTTATCTTCCTAAGCTCAAAAAGAGCATTGCAAAGCCTTGTTACAATTAACTCCTGAATATCGGGAGGTGTGCCACGAAGATTTATGATAGAGGTTTTGCCTTTCACAACAATCTCATTCACATGCGTGCCGACTTCTGCAAAAATTTCCACATCCTTAAGATACTCAAGCTCATTTATCAATGTGCCAACGACATATTCTTGCTCTGTCTCTAAAATTGAGATTATCTCATCTATCGTATATCTTCCCTTTGTTTGCCTAAGCGTATCTATTGCCTTCCTGAGGTGAGTGAGATACTGACGCACATTCTTTATTGTGGTGAGAGCAATGATGTCCCTTGCGTCCATGCTAGATAGTGTGAATCTGAGGGGTTTCGCGGCAGGGTTTGTTTTGATGTCGGGCGAAAATTCTTGGATTTTCGAACTGTAACCTCTCGGGGAAACATGGAAATTCCTCTTCGTCTCTGGCAGCTTACCCGCTTCTCTCATTGAAGGGTACTCTCCATGAGGATCAATAATAACGCAGGTAACATCATGCTTCATGAACTCTTCCAGCAACACCCCCACAAGGTAACTTTTACCTCCTCCTGTTTTTGCCAGCACTGAAATGTGCTTCTGCACCATGTCGTTTATGTCTAGGTAAACCTCTATATCATGTCCCCTAAGCAAACCCACATATGCTCCAGTTCTGGTTTCTCTACCAAGCCCGAGCACTTCCCGAATCGTTTCCTCAGAGGCACGGAATACAGGAGAGCCAGGTAGGATTGGAGTATGGGGAACTTGAAGCAAATTTCGTTCGTCCCTATAACCAATGACCTTAATCTTAGCTATTGCCTTATACTCTGAATTTAAAAACTCCCCATATTGGTCTTTTGTCTCTCCCTTTGTTTTGATTTCTACATTATCGATTTGACCAAGAACAACACCGCATTTTTCGTGATTGATTTCTACATATTCTGTTTTCTCAGCGACTTTTGAAAGCAAACAGTCAAACTGAGTTGGTTCAGTGTTGCCCACAACGATACCAATCTCTTCCATCAATTCCAGGTAGCGGTTCGCTATAGATAAAACTTTCCTCGGAATTAGAGAAATATAGCTTACGATTTGATCGTTTGTCTTGATGGTGTCTGGGTCCCACGACATTAGTACCACATACAATGCATCCAAACCTATTTATTCCCCTGTTTATTCGCTTTAGGCATGAAATTGGAACTCGGGAACTTGAAAAAGGTGGTGGAGAAAAGCATTCTCGCACGAATCCTCGCAGTTATTCTCGTGATTCTACTCAATGTAGCTGCATACATCACAGCCACCTGCCTTGTTCCTATCGCTGGCGTTCTCTTCACATTCGGAATTCCAGTGCTTCTTGGCTGGAAAAACATAAAGTTCCTGCTTGGTTTTGGTCTGCCTGTAATAATTGGCACTGCAATAATTGTTGCCGCTTATCAGACAAACTATGTGCAAACAGGCCAAGATGCCACGCTCAGCGATGAGGCAGGACATTTTTCAAATGGCACTGTTTCTCCCTATAAAGGAAAAGGTGGGGAAACATTCAATTTCACTGTTGAGATTAAAAAAGAGAACAATACCTACGATACGGTTTACTTAATTCGTTCCAAAGACCTTTACATTCTGGATGACCCGATGGAAGAGATGACAAAATACTATGAAGATAACACAACCGCTAAATACTACTACAACACCAGTGTGGAAAAATCAATGATATGGTATTACACCTTCTCAATTCACCGCAACTACCAGAATGGTTCTATTGCCTGGCTCAATGTGACAAGGGGAGGACAGCAAATGATAAGAGTAGGGCCCGTCACGATGGACTACAATGAAATGCTCTTCTCATTCATAGGTGTCTATTTACTTAACACGATGTTGATGCTTGGCGTTGGCTACTACCTTCTTGTAAGCATGTACTGGTGGTTTGGAAAGGCAAAACAGAGAAGAGAGGCGATTCTGAAGGAAATGGAAGCCCAGAAGGAGGCAGAAAGTAAACAAATTGAGGAACTTGAGAAGAAAAAGACCCTCAAATGTTCCAGCTGCGGTGCCGTTGTTGACGAGGGGGCTGAGAAATGCTGGAAGTGTGGTGAAAAATTCGAGAAATAAAGAGTTAAATACCCATTGGAATTATGCAAACCTAAGGTGAAAACATGATAGGTGAAAGAGAACTGCCACCTGAAATTCAGAACCAGATAATCCAGTATAGACAGGTTGAACAGCAACTACAGGTGCTGCTCCAGCAGAAGTTTAATTTTGAGCTTCAAATGAGAGAGATAGACCAGGCACTTGAAACCCTGAAGGATGCAAAAGAAGACACACCAATATACAAGAGTATCGGTTCTTTGCTCATAAAGGCAAACAGCAAGACAGAAATTGTGGACGAGCTCAATAATACAAAAGAGAGTATCAACCTAAAGCTCACCAGCATAAAAAAACAGGAAGAACGGCTCAAAGAAAAATATGAGAGCTTGCAGAAGCAACTTGCAGAGAGTTTACAGGCATTTCAGAAGACATGATGACTCTTCAGAATTTTTGCGCAGAATTCCAGAAAAGAATTCAGAATGTAAGAAAAGGCCTTGTGCTCACTCACTGCCTGGCTGATGGCGATGCTGCTGGAAGTGCAATCGCAATCAAACTTGCCTTCCCATTTTTTGAGATAGGCATTCCTGACAACCCGACAAGAACTGCAAAGAAAATATTTTCAGCTATGGGTGTAAACTACCTCACAGCCCCATGCATTGATGATTTTGATTTTTTTCTTGTTCTAGATGCTGCTGCCCCCTATATGCTCGGTGAAATTGCTGGGAAGCTGGAGAATGCGATGGTGCTTGACCATCATAGTTATTGCTCCGATTGGGAATACCTTCCATATTACGCAGACCCGAGCAAAAGCTCCACTGCAGAAGTTGTGTACGAAATGCTCAGAGAGATTGGAGTTCGAATCACCCCAGAAATTGCAAAAGCTATTTTATTTGGAATTGCCTCCGACACTGCTCAGTTTGCCATTGCAAAGCCGCATGCCTTCAGAACAGCAGCTGAGCTACTCGAACATGGTGTTCGAATCCAGGATGTCTTTGAGATTCTTAGCGAAAAAAACCAGGACCTCTCGCAGAGAATAAGCATCCTCAAGGGTTTTTCCCGTCTCAAATACCAGCACTACAAAGAGTTTTTGGTTGCTGGCTCAATTGTGAGTGCCCACGAGGCAGTGGTCTGCACTGCTCTTGTAAATGCAGGCGTGGACATTGCATTTGTTGGTTCCCAGAAGGAGAAAGAGTTCAGAATAAGCGGGAGATTGAGCAATAATGCGACAAAACTTGGGATTTCTTTGACCGAGATTTTCAGCGAAGTGGCTTCGGACATGCATCTGGAAAGTGGGGGACACCCAGGGGCTGCAGGTGTGAGTGGCACTGGTGATGTGGAATTTGTAGTAAATGCCTGCATTAACACAGGGCTTAGAAAGCTAAGGGAAAAGGCATGAAAGTATTGTGCGTGAAAGTGTCAAAAGAAAAGGCAGAGAATGTGCTGGATTTTCTGGTTAAACACGGGTATCTGGATAAGTCAAAGAAGGTGGAGAGAGATACCTGGTTTGTCTATTTTCCAGTAGTTTGTGCGGTACCAGAGCTGGAAACTGTGGAAATGAATTGCATGGAACGGGAAAAATTCGTGCCCTTCAACGAAATCGCAAAGAAACTTGACATAGAGAAAGAAAAACTGCCCCATAAATGGGAGAAATTTGGGAATGTGGTTGTGCTTAAAATACCAGAATGTCTCAATGCTAAAAAGGAGGAGATTGGAAAAGTTTATGCGGAGGTGCTGGGGGCAAAAACCGTGGTTGCAGATAGGTGTGGAATTTATGGAGAATTCCGGAAGCCAGGTTTTGAAGTAATTTACGGCACAGAAACCGTGACACTGCACAAAGAGGCAGGTGTTCGGTTTAAGTTTGATGTTCTTAAGCAGATGTACTCCTCTGGTAACATTTTTGAGCGAGGAAGATTGATTAGTGTGGTGCAGCCGGGAGAAGTAATTGTGGACATGTTTGCGGGCATCGGTTACTTTTCAATTCCCATTGCAATGAAAACAGGTGTGGCAAAAATTTACGCATGTGAAAAAAACCCAGAAGCATTTGAGTTTCTGTGCGAGAACATAAAGCAGAATAAGGTTGAGAAAAAAGTGATTCCATTGCTGGGTGATTGCAGAGATGTGGCTCCAGCAAATGTTGCAGACAGAGTGCTCATGGGTTATCTAAAAGAAACTCATAAATTCCTTCCCCATGCTCTTCGTTGCCTGAAAGAGGGAAAGGGGATAATCCATTACCACGATGTTGTAAAATCAGAGCGATTTCCTGAGGAAATGCTGGAAAGAATCAAAGCCAATGTTCCGAGATTTGAGGTTATTCTGGCAAGAGTTGTGAAATCCTATGCTCCAAAAACGGTGCATGGTGTTGTGGATTTGAGAGTTTTGTGAGATTGCTTGTGTGGAAAGTCAAGAATTTTCATTCGATTATCTTGGACCTCCCTCTTCCTGTTCCCATATTATGTGTATAGAGAACAACGCCCGCAACTACCACTATCATCAAAATAGGAATATAGAAATCAAAACCAGGGGTTTTGGGCGTTTCCGGTTTTGTTTCAGTGAGCTTCACAGTGAGGTTTGCACTGCCTGTTGCATTTACATACCCTGCCTTCACTGCCATCGCTGTGATTGTGACTATTGTGGTAGCACTAATATTTGTGCTGGCAGTAAATTCAAATACAGCTCTGCCATCAGCATCAGTCAGCTTTGTTGTAGTGTTGAGAGTACCGATGGAATTGTTTGAAAGTTCAATGGTTACAGTCGCATTTGAAACAGGTGCATTTTTATAGTCATAGACCATCACAGAAAATTTTACACTGTTGCCTGGGTCAATCTGATCCTTGCTCACACTTATGGTAACTTTAAGTGGTTCCGGGGATTTTATTGTCAGGTTCGCACTATTTGTGACATAAACATATCCTGTCTTTGTTGCTGTCGCCGTAATTTTCACTATTGTGGTGGTGGTAACATTTGTGCTAGCAGTGAATTCAAACACAGCTTTGCCATCAGCATCAGTCAGCTTCGTTGTAGTGTTAAGAGTACCGATGGAATTGTTTGAAAGTTCAATGGTTACAGTCGCATTCGGAAGTGGTGTATTACCATCGTCATAAACCCTTACAGTAAAGTTTGCATTTTCTCCGGCATGGAGTTCTATCTTGCTGAGATTCAATTCAACCCTCAATGCCTGTAAAGAAACCGGTGTAGACAATGGATACCAGTCACTCACGCTTCCACAATAACCTATGCGATAGGCATTCTCGGTACCCCAATCATTCCCATCCCAGTTACTCCAGTAATTCCCTTCCTGAGATGTGTTGTCATACCAGTAGTTCCCACCAACATCATCGTATGCCTGTGAGTTACCAGAGACCCCTTTCTCTGCACCGTTCCGGGTATCATTAGATACCCCTTGACACAGGTACCGTAGGGCGGTAGCCCCGTTGCCAATGAAGTTGTTATGATGGATTTTGTTGCTTGTGGATGGAGAGATAACAGCCACTCCATAATTAGTGTTGTTGCAGAGCCAGTTATATGTAATGGTGTTGTTGTTTGAGGATGCCAGACAAATACCGTGTCCAGTATTATCTGATATATTGTTGTTCAGGATGTTATTGTTATCTGAGAAACCTAGCTGAATCCCATAGGAAGTATTGTGTATACTTAAGCCATAGACAAACATATTTGTTGAATTCGCAAGAATCACCTGCCCAGCATCAGCTGGAACCCTTCCACCATTTTGATTCTTGTAATAGTACACTGGTTTTCCATTCACTAAATTTGATGTATCTATATTGTGGGTATTCCAATCTGTGAGGTTAACACCCGTTATTACAATTCCATTGTTGTCCATACTGTTGTTTGTGAGTGTTGCAAATCCAGATGAGGTCAAATAGATGCCATTTTTAGCGTGACCATGAATATAGTTGTATGAGAGGTTGTTGTTATCTGAAAACTCTAAAACGATTCCTAACCGATACCACCACTCACTGCCAAAGTTGCTAATAGAAACATCGTTGCTCACAATCCTATTGTCACATGAGGCCTTCAGCCAGATACCATACATGTGGCTCACAATTTTACTATTCTGAATTGTTATATTGGATGAGTGAACGAGTTGAATCCCATAGGTGGTATTGGAAATATTTAGATTTGCTACCGTCATGGCATTGCAGTTTGCAAGAATCACCTGCCCGGCATCAGAGGGAACAGTTCCTCCATTGTGGTTTCTGTAATAGTACACAGGTTTCCCATTCACCAGATTTGTTGTATCTATACTCTGTGTAGTCCAGTGTGAAGTGTCAGAGCCCATTATTACGATGCCATTGTTTTCCATTGTGTTGTTTGTGAGGAGATTTCTGCTTGAGAGCATCAAAAAGATGCCACCATACCAGGAGTTGCTGGAGGCGTTGTTGTTTGCAATGATGTTGTTATCTGAAGTATCCAAGGATATGCTGTACCAGAAGCTATTGGATGCATTATTGCCTGTAATGTTGTTGTTGCTTGAAGAATATAAATATATGCCATCACTGTTTCCTGAGACGTTGTTGTTTGTGATTTTGTTATTACCTGAATTGTATAGTGCAATGCCATATGTGTTATTATAAACAGTGTTGTTTGTGATGATATTCTCACTTGATTCCAACAGATAAATACTCTCACAATTGCCAGAGACGGTGTTGTTTGTGATTTTGTTGTTATTGGAAAGATGTATGAAGATACCCATACCCTGGGACATGTTACCTGAGAGATTGTTATTTTCGATGTGATTGCCGTTTGAGAGTTCCAAAAAAATGCCTCTTGGATAACAATTGAAAAGATTATTTTGCGTTATGTTGTTATTATTGGAGGAATACAGGAAAATACCAGTTCTATCAACGCCTGAAATATTGTTTCTAGTGATGGTATTATAATCTGAAAAACCAAGTTGAATCCCTGTAGGGGCATTAGACATACTTAACCCATTAATAATAATGTTGGTTGAATTCGCAAGAATTACCTGCCCAGCATCAGATGGAACAGTTTCGCCATTGCGGTTCTTGTAGTAGTACACAGGTTTACCGTTCACTAAATTTGTTGTGTCTATGTTATGAGTATTCCAGTGTGCAAGCGCCTTCCCCTCTATCGCAATCCAGTTATCATACATGATGTTATTTGTTATGTTTGTATCAGTTGAGGACTCCAAATAAATAGCATATTTTGCATTTCCAGAAATATAGTTTTCTGCAATATTATTGTTGTTTGATGACCACAAAGAAATGCCTCCCTGAGAATTACTGGAAACATTGTTGTGCGTTATGTTGTTATCGTTGCTTGAGGAACCTATGGATATACCTGCACCTGAGTTGTCAGAAACATTGTTGTAAGATATACTGTTGCTGCTGGAAAACTGTAAGTCGATGCCCTCATTATTGTGTGTGAGATTGTTACCTAATATAGTGTTGTTGCTTGAGAACGACAAATAGATGCTCCGAAAATTGTCATAAACATTATTGTTTGCAATGAGGTTGTATTTAGAGGACCCATACAGATATATTCCTATATTTGTGCGATTGCAGGTGTTATTTTCTATTCTTCCATGTGTCACATTCTTAAGCGCAATCCCTGAACCAGAAGGAGGCATACTGCCAAAATCTGTTGCATTGTATACATTACAGTTCTTAATTACAAAGTAAGCATCAGTGTTCTCAATCCAGATGCAATAAGTGTTGCCATTGGCGTCTATTACCCAGCCCCCTATAATGTAAGGGTCATTCTCGGTACCTGAACCGCCGACAACACCGTTTGCCGCTGTAAACTGGCTGTTGCTCTCTATGTGTATTATTCCTCTAATCGTGCCCTTCATCGCTACGGCGCACGCCTCAATTTTCTCCTCTGCACTTACAACTCTGCTCTCCCATGTGAGACAAGCCACAACATTGAGGACAAGCACAGCAAGGACACAAACGGTCAACTTCTTCCCATGTCTCTGCCCCAAATCCTTATTCATCCTCTCCAAACTCATGGCTTTCACCCGTTACCGATAGGTAGATTGGAACGACCTATATATCAGTTGTCTTTGAGAGTATTATCTTCCTATCTATTCCTCGGATATTATGTCATCTAATAGCAGTGCAATATGGGTAGTGGTGCCACAAATCTGCACCTATAGAAAATCTTAATATCAATGATAGAATGCGGGCAACAAACACCTGAAATGTATTTTTCAGGTATGGCACAAACGCTAGATTTTGTGTCATTAAATCATGAATAGAGGTATGGGCATGCGGAAAAATACATTAATGGGAAAAACACTGGCTATTGTTTTAGTTATGTGTTTTTTGCTTTGTCCAACTATTTTTATAAGTCAGAATACCGTCTGCGGCAGCAACAATGAGACCGAAAGCACAATTATGGCTACATCCCAGCTGACTGTTGAGGTCTCTATTGCTAAAATCAAAGTGGATAGGCCAACAGACATAACCGTGAAAGTCAAAGATGCTTATGGGAATCCTGTATCAAACGCAACTGTATTACTTTACATCAGCAATTCATATCAGCAAAGACCGGGGGAAACTGTAGCAAATGGCACCACCAACCAAGAAGGTATTGCAGAATTCAGAGGTGTGGTGATTGATTATGCTTCTGAAGATGTCTCGCTCTACATTAACGCAGAATACAACGGAGTATATGGCTATACACAGATTCCGACCGAAGAAGTCACTTTCTTTGAGGAGCTGGGAGAAGGACTCTGTGTTCCTGCCTCACTTATCGCTCTCTTTCTCGGAATTGCCCTCCTTGGTTATGGCGTATTCTCAAATGTAGGGAAAGAAAGGGGAAGCAAGGCAAGATTTGCAGTTCCAATCCTTGGTATAATTTTCATAGCACTTGCTGTCTGGGTAATGCTCTCAGTTCCCACGGTTGGAGACGCTCTAAAACCCATCGTTACAATTTTTTCATCTATCTTCGGAATTGTTCTACTGATTTCCAGTGGCTACATTCTCTCCAAAAAAAGTTCTAGAAATCTTAGAACTGGAGCTGGAGGGATTGCAGCTGGGATTGTGCTGTTGTGCATTGCTGGAATATTCATAAGAGAGAGCATAGAGATTATGTCCCCCATGGCTCCTTGGCTCATGTTGATTTTTGCAGGTGCTGGCTGTGTGCTCGCGTTCCTGGGCACAATGTGGTCAATGCAGAATAAGAGAGGATTCGGTATGCTGTCGCTTTTCGGGAGCATAATTTTCCTCTCACTTTCCATGTTCATGAATGGAGGTGAGGTATCGCAGAACAACTACGCATTGCTGTTTTTAGTTATTTCTGCAATAACCGGGGTTATTTTCGTGGTCTCAGCAATTTTGAGGATGGCAAGAGATGGTGAGCATATTTTTACAAATTCATTTGTTGGGCTCCTGTTTATGTGCATTGCATCTGTTCTTGTCTATGAGATAGGTTGGTTCGGAAATTACTCATTCTTACTTCTCAGCATCTCCACAACAGCCATTGCATTCTCTTTCACAATCAATGTATGGAAAGCAGCAACTGTAGAAACCCAGAAAAGGTATCAGTCAATGGCGGCATCAGGTCTATATAAAAAATATGGAGACCCCGAATCCAACACATCAAGTTTGAAACATGTGGAAGGTGAGAGAATATTCAAAAAGTGGCGAAATAATTTGACTGCGATGAAGGAAGCTGAATTGTTTATGCCTGAGAGTTTACTTAAATCGTTTAAGTATCTATATTCAAATAAATTTTACGGTGGATTTTATGAGGCGGAGGAGGAAGTAGAATATTTTAGTGAGGATAAGATTGTAAAGAAGATAAATGAACCCTATCAACTTGATCCAGACCCTAAACCCAAACCCCCAACAAGTTTTAGAAACGAGACCCAGATTTATCCATACGACCAATACGAGAAAGAATGTAGCACTTGCAAAGGCACAGGTGAGGTAACCTGCCCAAAATGCAATGGAAGCGGGAAAGAGAAATGTAGTAATTGTGGAGGCAGGGGCTACAAGCAAAGGGGCGTTGTAAAATCACGGGAAGGCGTCAAATCTGGCGGTCCAATTAGGGCAGAGATTTATACGGAAGTTAGAAAATTAAGACATGCAGATGGAACTGTGTATGGAGAAGTCAAATCACCCCATGCTGTGACAATTGGCTCTAGCGCTGGGCGAATGGACACAACTAAAATTGAGATTGAGTCATACACCTGTCCAACCTGCAAGGGTTCAGGACTGTCCACAACTCCATGCAATAGATGTCATGGAAAAGGAAAAGTTACCTGCCAAGAGTGTGGTGGTCATGGCAAACTCCGAGTGTTGAAAAGAAAAATCTGGGAATACAAACATGAAACTGGTTATGGAAAGGTGCTACCTGAAAAATGCTATGCAACACCTTCTGCCAAGGAACTGCTTACAATCAACGAAGAGGAGTTTGAGAAAATCGATACACTGGAATTTAAAGACGAAGACAAAGTCGCAAAACCACCTACAATTAAAGAAATGCTGAAAAAGCTCAGATCTGACTACGAAAATTGGGTTGCGAGGAAAAAAGGAAAAGTGGTGCTTAATGCACACAAAGCATTTGTGTTTCCAGTGACAGAATGCATTGTAGAATATCCATCTGAGAAAGGAAAGAAAAAATTTTCTATCTGGGGTGCAGGAAATCAGAGGAACTGGGTAATTCATGCTGAAACCACACCCATAAAGAAAACACCCAAATTTTTCCTCAGACATGTACTGTTTTCCCTGATCACAATCTCAGAGATATTCGCTGTGATAATTCTTCATCGCCTGTTAATATTTACATGATAGTTATTCAACTCCTCGGACACAAAAACACAGAATAATTAAATATCCCCTTTGACATTACTCCATGAAATCAACGAGGGTGTAAATAATGGTTAAGGTCTGTCCTGTTTGCGGAACTGAGAATCCAGATGATGCAGATGTATGCAGTGGATGCAATATACGACTCAGTTCTGTGCTAGCATCAGAAAGTGGCGGTAAAACAGATACCGAAATTGATGCCCTTGTGAAGTCAATCCTGGTTAAGAAGGAAGCCCCACCCATTGAAAAGAAAGAAGAGAAACCAATCTCAGCACCAACAAGAAAAAGGGAACTTGAGATCCCAGTGCCTGGACCAAAGGAAAAACCTACGCCAGAAGTTGAGGAACGCACATTCAGATGTCCCACATGCAATGCTAAAGTGCCTGCTGCTGCAACAGGATGCCCGAAATGTGGCACCCTTTTCAAATACGAGGCGAATGCCTTTAACTGTCCCATATGTAACACTCTCCTACCTGGCACAGCCACTAAGTGCCCGAAGTGCCATGCTGAGTTTGAAGAGGAACAGGCACCTTCTCCTCCTCCGATGCCCGCTCCGGCATCAGCTCCGAAACCAGAATTGCAACCACCGAGACCCACACAACCAACTGGAAAACCACCACACCCCTCGCAAGTGATACCTCCTGCACCGCCCCCAGAACCAGTAGAAACAAGACCTGCACAAACTCCACAGCCACCAGCAAGAACCCCCCATGTTTATCCATCGACACAGAAAGCAAGAACCGAAGCCCCACCTAAAATTTACGAGGAGACAGTGAGGGTGTCTTTCGTGGCAAAGCACTTTGTTGACATTCTCATTGTGGTTTCGCTTTGCATTCTTCTCGCTATTTTCATTGGGTTCCGGCTCTGGGAACTCACAGACCTATTTTGGATTGGCTTTACTGTGCTTTTATCAGTGGGAGTTATGCTTTCCGCTGTAGTATTTGTGATTCTGAACCGAACGAGCAATGAAATTATTGCTGGGGATAAACTGCTGCAGCAGAGACGATACTGGGAAGCAATCCAGCACTATGATAGAGCAATAAAGCTCGGTGTTAATCTAACCGTGGCATGGACCAACAAGGGAGTTGCCTACAAAAAACTTGGAAAGTATAGTGAAGCACTTGCCTGCTTCGATCGGGCAATCCAGCTTGATTCGAGAAATGAAGTGGCATGGACTAACAAGGGCGATATTTACTTCAAAATGGGGAATTTTTCAGAAGCAATAAAATGCTACCACGAGGCTGTGAACATTAATCCAAGGTATGAGGTTGCCTGGAACAATCTAGGCGTTGCGAATGAGAGGATTGGTGCATTCAAGGAGGCAGAGCGATGCTATGATATGGCAATAAAATTAAGGCCTGGCTATCGTTCTGCTTACCTAAACAAAGGCGATCTGCTTGCGAGAACTGGGAGACAAGGAGAGGCAGCCCAGTGCTACAGAAATGCAGGTCTGATGTGAGTCATTTTTCCATTTCCTCAATTTTTTTCCTGGCTGCCTTAAAATCAGGTTTGATTTTCAGTGCGTTCTCAAAACACTTGAGCGCATTTTCCTTGTGTCCCTTCTGCTGATATACAGAGCCCATAATAAACCAGTAAAGTTCGCTATGCTGCATCTCCCTTGCAAACTTCTTGAGCTCAATTTCACATTCATCAAACTGTTTTTTCGCATAAAGGACTAGGCATTTTTTAAGTATTATTGCTGGATTTCTTGGGAACTTTTTTTCTAGGAGTTCAAGAGTAGATAGTGAGGCACCATAGTCACCAGAAACAAATGCTGTAAATTCCTTACCGAAGAGGGCTGGCAGGTGCATTTTCTGCTGGGCAAGTACTATCTCAAAAAACTCAGATGCAAGTTTGAAGGAACCTGTGCCAGAATGAGCATACCCTGCAATAAGTGCAATCGCCGGATTTTTCATACCTTTACCTTCCAGCATCTTTGCTGCTCTCTCAAACTCACCCTCTTTTACAAGGGACCAAACCTCTCCTACTTCTTCCTGGGGTTTTGGTATTTGTTCCTCTGGTATTGCCGATTCTTTTGCAATAGCGGATACCAGCGCTGCTAGCCCTTTCACACCCCCTTCTTTATTATCCACAGCCACCACCCTCTTCTCCTCTATGGGCTCTGGTGGCTTCTCCACATTTCTCTCGTCTTTCTCTTTTTCCTTTTCAACCATCTCCACAAGCTCGAACTTTTTTATCTCCTCCTTTTCTTCCTTTTTCTCCTCTCTTTTCTCAATAACTTCTAGTTTCTCAATTTCAAGAGAATTCTTTCCCTCTGATGCTCCGAATTCCTGCTGTAATTCATCGGGCGTCGACACCCCTCCTCCAATCACTCTGGTTTCCTCGACCTCGGAAATCTTTTTCTTATCACCTTTCTGGGAAAACTTACGTTTTGCTTCCTTCAGACCCTCCTTCGCCTCCTTCAAATCAGGTTTAATTTTGAGGGCCTCTTCAAAACATTTTATTGCTTGAGAGTATGCTCCAGCATTCATTGCTGCAATTCCTGCCAGATGCCAGCCTTTTGCAGAATTTTTTTCCTTCAAAAGATACTTTCTAAAACTTCTGTAGGCCTCTTCATATTTTTCCATTTCATTGTATAGCAAACCGATGTTCAGGAGGACATCTGCATAGTCAGGTGCAATTTCAAGCACTTTTTTGTAGCTAGATAATGCCTCCTCATGTTTTCCGAGCTTCTTCTGGGCTGTTGCAAGGTTGTTCAAGTAGTTGGGAGTGCCTGGCTTGAGCTTATTTGCCCGTTCGAAACAGAACAAGGCATCTTCATACTTCTCCTTGATAAAATACACGACACCCATATTGTTCCAGACATTATCAAGTTTCTTGTTGTTCTCAAGAATCTTAGTGTAACACTCCAACTCCTCATCATACCGTTCTAGCTGATGCAATAAGTCGCCAAGCTCATACCATAACTCGTATTTATCAGGCATCATTTCTAGTGCATTTTTGTAAATTTCAAGTGCAACCTCGTTTTTTCCCATCGCCATATAAGTTCTGGCCTTCATACTTATTGCTCTATCATATCCTGGTTTCAGTTGGAGGGCTTCATCAAACCACTGCAGTGCCTTTTCATACTCCTTCATCTCAAAAAATTTCATGCCTGTTTTCATGTACTTCTCCAGCGCTCCAGCACTAGGCAGTGAACTCTGACTTCCCACTTTCTGTTTATCTGATGTAATGGTTTTCCCACCAATTTGATCAAAGTCGGGAACAGCTGATTTTTCCGAAATTTCAACGAACCCCTTGCTCTCAAGAAAGTCCTCAAGTGCCTTACCCGAATAAATTTGCAGGTTTTCATCAACAACTTCACCGGAAACCTTTCCAGTGGTAAGAACCAATGCCTCTGCATTCTCTTTTTTAAGCACTTTCTTGAATGCATTTAAAAACTCTTCTGAGAGTGTGGCACCAGTGTGAAAGACAAGAACAAAACTCTTTTCAATACCTTCCTTCTTCAGCTTCCCTGTAAGCTCAATAAAATCTCCTTTTATAAACCTGGTTTCAACCTTGAGTTCAAGGAACTTAGCTATTCCATCAACAATTTCCTGGAGTGCTGGCTTTGGCATCTTTCTAAGGGATTCAACACGCATCTTGAACCCTTATCTCACTCTAATGATAAATATTTTTGGTTAAACCATGAAGTAAGCAGAAACTCTAAAATACTGAGATTCTATTGTTTCGTTCGTGAGCACTCTCTCAGATCTCCTGTTGAGATTTCTCCTTCTTGTGCTAGCTGGCTTCTTGCCCTCCCTTATCTACTTGATATTTATCAGAAATACAGAGAAGTTCAACAGGGAGCCATGGAGCATGGTACTCAGTGTATTTGCCAGAGGGGCATTTTTTTCAGTGGTGATTGCGATAATCTTTGAGTTGATTCTCTACTTCGTTTATAAAATTCAGATTGAAAGAATGTATCTAATTTTAAGAGAACATGCTGTATTAGAAGGAATTATAATGGCCTGTGTAATTGCACCATTCGTAGAAGAACTTGCGAAGTTATCTGCTGTCACCAAAGCGAAGTTTCAGATCGACGAATTTGAGGATGGTTTCATATATGGGGCCGCTGCCGGGCTTGGGTTCGCTGCCACAGAGAACATATTTTATGAATGGGAGTTTGCTCTCTCCGGAAATTTCGAGAGCTTTGCCATACTAGTTTTTGTGCGAAGTATCTCATCTACAATTCTGCATGCTTCTGCATCTGGAATCGCTGGCTATGGACTGGCTTGCATCTATCTTAGGGGAAGTTATGGGACTGGTATCTTAATGCTACTAGGTGCAATGGGTCTTCATGCACTTTTCAACCTATTCGCTTCTCTGGGAGCAATTCTCGGGGACCTTTGGTACTCAGGCCTTATTGGTTTTGTATTTGCGATTGCGCTTGCCTTCCTTGCGTTTGGTTATGTGCGTGGGAGAATAAAACAACTCGACATGGAAAATAGATATTGACAGAAAAAACAAAAATAGAGAAAATCACAGAAAAACAAACTCGGGTTTACTTGGAAAGATAAATCTCTATGGAAGAAACATTTGTCTGTTTGTTCTCCTGGTTCGTGACTGTTTCTGTGCCTATCCTGATTTCCTTTACCTTCACAGTGTTCAGGAACCTGTTTTTCACAATCTCTGCTACATCCACTGCCCTGCTGATAGCTTTGCCTCTCGCTTTTATTGCGACTTCTGTAGCACCACTGTTGAACTGAGTCACCACTGCCAACACATAGTTCATTGGTGGTTTTTTGCCCACGAGTATTATGTTATCTCCTTTTTCCTCTGATACCATGGATATCACCACACTTACAACGAGCAACCAGTATTTAAGGATTTTGCACAAATTATCTGGCTGTTAGCTATTTCTCTGTCCTTATTTCAACCTCAAACATACAGGTTTTTTCACCACCTGCGATACTCTTATGTTGCTCGTGAAACAGCACATCACCCACCCATGATGCACTTCTAAACACCAATCCCCTGCACATCCCACACATCACAGGATAATTTTTTGCCTCTTCTAGCCAGGGACAGGTGAGAAACTCCAAAATAAGATTTCCGTCTACTCTCCTTGATTTCACATTCACCCCCAGTTGCTTCAGTAGTTTCTCGAGCCACATCAAATAAACAGTTATGTCTGTAATGTCACTCATACCCTGCATTTCATCTTTGAATTTACAGAAATCGGCATAATATGTTTCTTCGAACCGTTTTCCGAACTTTTCCATTACAACATTGTAAACAGAGAAAGGTGCATCTTTGAAATACATCGGTATCGCTGTGCTCATCAAACTCTGGATTCTGAGTTTCTCAATTTCTACTGTAAGTCGCTCTCTCTGTTTTCTGTCAGAAATGTCCCTAACAGAAACAATAAGTTTTTTCTCCCTCTTTCTATGGGCAAAAGGTACAATTGAAATTTCACATTCAACCTGGCCTCTATGCGAAGAAGGAAGTCCCACCTCAAAATTTATCGGAACCATCAACTCCATTGCCTTTAAGGATTCCTGTCGAATTATATCATAATCCTGGCTTTTAAGAAGCTCTCGCACATCCTTCCCGACTAGTTTCTCTACTGGCAAACCAGTAAGCTCAGTTACTGACGGAGTAATAAATTCAATTACACCCTTCTCGCTTATTATACAAAGCACATCAGTAATGTTTTCAGAAATCTGTTTGAGACGCTCTGCATTTTCAATTAATGCCTCCTCCAATCGTCTCTTCTCCTCTCTATCCCTCATTGCCCCAAGCCCGAAACCAATATTTCCTGCAATCACCTCAAGCTCTTCAATTTCCTCCGATGTAAACGCATTTTTACCGACATAGCCAAGAAACAGAGAACCCTTGATTTTGCCTCTGTCAACTATTGGAAGAAGAACGAATTCAGATAAATCCATCTCAGCGAGAAAACGCCGCATCTCCTCTCCCTGGTGCTGTCTAATCATGTGAATTTTTTTCCCTTGCGATATCACAGTTCTAGCATACTCATTATCAAGAAGTTTATGTGCGAGAGATTCTAGAAACCCAATCTTTTCAATCGGTTTCATAACTTCAATTTCATTCTTCTCATTTTTCAGAAAGAACAAACAGGCATCGTAACCATTTTTCATGAAAGAAACGAACACATTATTCAAAAATTTATCCGCGCTTGAAAATGATGCAATTGCCATGCTCACATCAGACGAGATGCGGAGCAACCTGTTGGAGAGCGTCAATGTCTCCTCCAGATTCTTTTTCTCCGTTATGTCCACAGCCATGCCCTCAAAAAATTCCTCGTTGCCTACATTTACAACACGTGCATGAACCAGAAGCACACGGACCTTGCCGTCAACACCTATCATTTTTATTTCTGCACTTGCTGGTAATTTCCCGCTTTTTGCCCTGTTTATGATTTCAATTCTCTGTGATATGTCCACATAGTGTTCGCTTGCCACAAACTTGCCGACCACATCTTCCCCTTTCTCACAGCCCACCATTCTTGCAAATGCATCGTTGGCCATCACGACAAGCCCATCACTCAACCTTGACCTATAGATGCCAGCAACTGCATTGTCAATGATTGCCTTGTAGTCCTTTTCCACAGTTGCAAACTGCTTTCTGAGCGTCACAAGGTCTGTAAGTTCAGATGTTATCTCCATCACTGCCATAATTTCTCCAGCACTGTCCAGAATAGGATATGCTCTAATGTACCAAACCCTGCCATCTTTTCCAGATACAATGCCATCCTCAAATTTCTTGCTCATTTTTGCCGTGCGAACAGGACAGATTTCACAGGGGGTTTCCCTGCCATGCCAGATTTCATAGCACTTCCTGCCGATAAGTTCTTCCAGCTTCTTACCCACCGACTTCGCAGCGGCAAGATTTGTATAAAGTACTGTATGCTCTGGGTCCTGGATCGCAAAAAGGTCCTGTATTCCGTTTATTATAATGTCATATAATCTTGGCTCTACACTACCCCTAATGATGCTTGATGCCAAATGTGACGCAAGGGCTGCATAAAAATTCAAGTATTCCTTTATCTTGCTTTCCTCACCAGTCAAAAAGAAGATGAGACAGAGTTTCATATCTCCGCATTCTATTATTTTACCCCAGGCATCGATGTCTTCCAGAATCTGCAAGATGGGTTCATTCTCAGTACCCTCTGCAAACTGTCCTTCTATTTCTTCCCTTGAAATTCTGAACTTCTTTCCCTCCTCAAGGTTTCTGATTTTTCTCTCACTCAAATTAATTTTCGCATTGCAATTCCCTATGTTCTGGGCATGCTTATCAGCTGTTATATGAGACCAAATCAGCACTGATATTTTTCTCCCATGAAGTTGCCCCAACAGCACTGCCTTGGCATTCTTTCTCTCAAATCTTTTCATAAGGTGCTTTAGTATCATCTCACATAGACAATTTTCCGATTCTGATTCCCTGCTACTCATCTCGTTCAATAAGATTCCCCCTATGAACCATCAACATTAGCTGAATGTTTACCCGATTGATTTCAGGTTTAGGAATTTCGTTATGTATTCATCATATATGTGCGGAAACATAAATAATTTTCTGTAAAAATTTTTACAAAATCCCCAGATTACAAGTCCTCTGAGGACAAACTTTTTCTAACAGTATCATATTCTTTCAATCATGGAAATTCCGTTTGTAGGCAGAGATAAGGAAATCCAGGAACTGAAACAGGGACTGGAATCCGCAAGGAATGGTAGAGGCAAAATGTATTTTATTACTGGCCCTGTAGGAATAGGAAAAACTCGTCTTATTCTTGAAATCTCAAAGTATGCGGAGAAAGAAGGTTTTACTGTGCTTTTTGGTCGTTGCCTTGATGAGAAGGCGGTGCCTTACCTGCCGATTACAGATGTCCTTGAAAAATACTCTAAGAGAGAGGCAGATGATTCATACACTCCCCTTGCACTGGTTGGTGGTGCTAGTGCTGAAATAGTGGAGGAAACAAGCGTTAGTGTTGCAAGGGAAAAAACCAGAGTATTGGAAAATTACCTCAGAAAATTCACTGAAATTTCTCAGAAAGCCCCCATCCTTTTCATACTTGACGATGTACAGTGGGCAGATTCCGGCACGCTCTCGTTCTTGCACTATCTTTCCAGAGCAATCTCGGACATGCGGATTCTTGCTATTGCGGCCTATCCTGACGAGTACTTAAAAGTGATGGGGAACACACCATTTACCGAGACCATTCACAACATCAACATTGAGCGAAATTGCATGGGCATCGTTCTCTCCCCACTTGGTGTAAACGATGTCTCCATAATTCTTGGTGCAATTCTAGGAACTTGGAAATTGCCTAAGGAACTTGTAGAGGAAGTACATGAGCGGACTGGGGGAAATCCGTTGTTCGTGGAGGAAGTGGGCAGAGCAATCCAAGAGCAGGACTTATTTGATGTCACCAAAAGAAAACTCAAGGTGGATATAAGCGAGATCCAGCTCCCTGGTACAGTTAAAACCATAATCTCGCAAAGAGTAAGCAGATTTGACGAAGATACAAAAAAGGTGCTGAGAGGTTGTGCCATTCTCGGTAGAATCTTTGAGTATGAAGCCCTAAAGAATACTGTGGAGATGGATGAAGATAAACTCCTAGACATTTTGGATAAATTGATTGCCACTGGCTATCTAGAGCAGGCACATGCAAAGGAAGAAGTGTATAAATTCGTGCATAATCCTGTCTACGAAGTTATTTACATGGAGACCTCCGCACCTAGAAGGCGTCTGATGCACAAGAAGGCAGGAACTGAGCTTGAAAAACTCCATGGAAAGGATAAAAAATACTATGCCGAAATCGGACGCCATTTCATTCTAGGTGGGGAGCCCCAAAAAGGTGTTCAGTACAAAATTCTTGCAGCAGAATTTGCGATGGCAAACTATGCTACTGAGGAGACACTGCAAAATCTGCTGGAAGCTGTTGGTGTTCTTGAAAACATTCCAGATGAAAATGTAAAAAAGGACTTTGTCGTGAAAATCCACAGGATGCTTGGTGATTGCTACTCCACACTTGCAGAATTTGATAAGGCAATTTCATCATACGAAAAAGCCCTTCAGAACACAGAAGAAGTAAAAACCAGAATCGGGCTCCTCATAAAAATGAGCTATCCCTACATGGAAAAAGGGGACTTCTCAAAATGCATAGAAATCCTGGAGAATGCTCTATCTCTGGCAGGTGAAGACGCAAAGCTGAAGAGTGAAATTTATAGAAACAGGGGCTGGGTGCATGAAAAGAAGGGCGAATACATGGTTGCAGTCGATTTCTACAAAAAAGCTGCGGAACTCAGCGAACAGGCGGGTGATGAGATTCTCGTTGGTGAGGCCTACCATCGGCTTGGCACTGGACTCTGGTTCCTTGGCGACCTAAAGCGGGCAAAAGAGTACATAGAAAAAGGACTGGAAATCAGAAAAAAACACAATCTGAAGAAAGGAATTGCTGGCTCCTACAACAACCTTGGCATAATTTATGGAGACATGGGAGAGGTGGAAAAATCCCTCGAATTCTACGATAAAGCAAAAAGAATGTATGAGGAAATTGGAGACCTCTCAGGTGTCTCTACAATTTACAACAATGTTGCTGGCATCTACACACTTAAAGGGGAAGATGAAGAGGCAATTGAATTTTACAAAAAAGACCTGGAAATCTCGAAAAGAATTGGAGATAGAACTTCTGAAATGCTGGCTACAAGCAACATCGGAACCATTTACCAAGACAGAGAGGACTACAAGACCGCCCTAGAGTACTATGAGACAGCGATAAAAATTTCTCGAGAACTTGGTGAAAAGAGGATGTATGCCAGCACCCTCAACAGCATGGCAACAACCTATGCGGAGATGGGCAATCTGGAAAAGGCAATGGAATTGATAAAAGAGGCAAAGGCAATTGCTGACGAAACGGGCAGCAAGGAACTGATTGCGGGAGTAATCTCTGGCTTTGGCGAAATCTACCGCCTTTCAAAGAAGTTCGAGGAGGCGGAGCGAGAATACATGGAGGCAATGAAACTTTACCAAGAAATTGAAAAAATAGACAGTTTTTATAGTACAAAAGTGGACCTGGCAAGGGTTTACATAGATAGTGGGAGAAACGAAGAAGCAATAAAACTTCTAGAGGAAGCAAAGCAGTTTTACACAAAAGTGGGTGGTAAGGGAGTGCTTAAGAAGATAGAGAAGGAATATGCGAGAATCGAAAAAGGAAATGTTCAGGGATAAGGCGACCCAAATGGAAAAAATGAATCTACATTTGCATACGAAATATTCCGACGGAATTTTTTCTCCCAGTGAACTCATAGAAGCAGCAATACACTATGGAATCAATGTTGTTGGTTTTGCCGACCATTACCTCACAAATAAAACTACCGCAATCCAAAGATATGCAGAGAAATCCTATCTCCTGGAAATTGCCCAACTCAAAAAAAAATACAGCTATGTTATTCGTGTGTATGCAGGCGTGGAAATTGACTGTTCACTATCAGATTTTCAGTTAGAGAAATACAACTACGAATTTCTCAATCAACTGGACTTCGTACTGCTCGAGTATGTTAACGATAAAGCACATGATGGGATTCCACTTCAGGATGTGCTTCCGTTCCTTGATAAGCTCAATGTTCCAGTTGGACTCGCTCACAACGACATAGGCAAAAACTTTGAGGGAATAGAACACGATGTGCTCGCAGAATTTCTTTCAACCCATGGAATTTTCATAGAACTGGACACGAGCAGGAGATACCGCAGATTCGACATGCCATACTACAGGATTGCATCTGACTTTTTCAGAAATTATGGGCAAATGCTAAAGCTTAGCATCGGCAGCGATGTTCACACCGAAATTGAGGAGATTGCAAACATAGGAGATGCCATCAACTTCGTTCAAAAGCACAATCTCGAAAAATCTCTTATCTTTTAGCCCTTAGATTGTCTCAAATTTGAGAAGAATGTTTGTGCCTCTCAAAGCGTTCTGGACCCTGTTAACTAGCTCAATCGTTTCCTGGAGGTTCACGCTTGTCTTCCATTCATAGACAAAGTCGTAATTTCCCTGGGTTGGGCGAAAGCCCATCTGGTATAAAATGTCCGCAATCTTCGATGGAAGTTCGCCTTCGCTGTTAAATGTTACTGTAAGATATGTCTTCATCACTCTCCCCAATGTCAGAGTGGTATAAAAGAATTTCGTGGCCGAGCATTTAGTTTACTTTCTCAATTGTTTTTAGAATGATAGAAACAGACGAGGTCGTACCCTGCAGGTATCCTTAATAATACCAAAAATATCATAGATAAGTTAAACTCTGGGGTACTATGCGCCTATGGTCAATTCATCCAAAATATCTCGACAGAATTGGTCTCCTGGCAGTCTGGAGAGAGGGTCTATTAGCCAAAAAGGTTCTTGAAGGTAAAACAAGGGGCTACAGACAACATCCTCAGTTAATCCGCTTCAAAAACCACAAAAACCCTATTCTTGCAATCAACGCTTACCTTCTCGAAATCTACAAAGAAGCCAAGCGTAGAGAATACAATTTTGATGAACACAAAATAAAAACTGCGAATATGGATGAGAAAATTCCTGTCACCTCTGGGCAAATTGCATTTGAATTGGAGCACCTCTTAAAAAAGTTAATTGTAAGAGATACGGAGAAATATGGAAAAATAAAAAGAATTAAAAAAGAAGAGATCGAAGTGAACTCTGTTTTCTTTGTAGTCCCGGGTGAGATAGAATTCTGGGAAAAAACATGAAAACTTTAGATTCTTCTGCCTGCCTCTACTTTTTCCTCAACACTTCTTTGGCTTCCGCTACTTCCAGAACCTTGCCCTCCGATACCACCTCTCCATCTACCACAAGTGCTGGCGTCATCATCACTCCGTACTCACTTATCTTCGCAATGTCCTTCACTTCCACAACCTCTGCACTGATTTTCAACTCTTCCAACGCCTTCTTCACATTCTCCTTCAATCGCCTGCACTTTGCACATCCACCACCTAAAACCTCAATCTTCATTTTTTCACCTCTTTTGGTGACCCATGTTCGCTATAATACCTTTTCTTAATCCATAGGGCTACATTCACGAGTGAAATCAGCACAGGCACCTCCATCAATGGTCCAATTACCGCAGCAAATGCCTGGAGTGAGCCAATGCCCCAGATACCAATACATACTGCAATAGCCAGCTCAAAATTGTTGCTCGCCGCTGTGAACGATTGCGTGGTCGCAATGCTATAATTGAATTTCAGCTTGTAGGAAATGTAGTAGGAAACAAAGAACATCAGCAAAAAGTAAACCACGAGTGGCACGGCAACTCTTGCCACATCCATTGGGCGTTGCACAATGTACAATCCCTTGAACGCAAACATCACGACAATTGTGAATAGCAAGCCAATTAAAGCAATCGGACCGATTTTATTCACAAAATAACCATCATACCACTCCTTCCCCTTCTTCTTGAGTAGCACAAACCTTGTGACAATACCCGCAATGAAAGGAATGCCCAGAAAAATAAACACACTTCTTGCAATGTCCACCATTGAAACATGCACATACTCACTATTGCCAGAAATCCATCCAGAGACGAGTGTGACATAGAAGTAGGCAAGGAATGAATACATGAATATCTGGAATATGGAGTTAAGGGCCACAAGAACTGCACAATATTCTGTGTCTCCTTCTGCAAGCTGGTTCCACACAAGCACCATTGCAATGCATCTCGCAAGCCCAACCATGATTATGCCAATCCGAAACTCCGGCAAATCTGGCAAAAAGACCCACGCAAGAACAAACATGAGAGCAGGTCCTATTAACCAGTTGAGAATGAGAGAAGTCCCAAACACCTTCTTAGATTCCTTTGCCTTAACCAACCTGCTCAACTCCTCATACTTTACTTTTGCAAGCGGAGGATACATCATTACGAGCAAGCCAATTGCAATTGGAATAGACACTGTGTCTATCCTGTAGGAATCCAGGACTTCAGCCACGCCCGGAAATAAATATCCAACCCCTATTCCTATCCCCATCGCAATAAAAATCCAGAGCGTCAGAAATTTATCCAGCAACGACAAACTTTTCTTTTCCATCTCACCACCTCACTATGTTTCCAAAGATGTAGCCACAGAATGCAGAAATCACAATCACGAGAGCAAGATACGCAACTGTTTTCTTTGTCCCGATGATTCGGTAAAGCACCACCATATTCGGCAAACTTACTGCTGGCCCCGCTAAAAGCAACGAAATCGCAGGTCCTGCACCGATTATTCCTGAGTTATAACCCAATGTTGTACCAACAATCGGAACCTCAAGCAGTGTGGGCATGTAAAGCAAAGCCCCAACTATGCTTGCAGTGAAGCATGCAGAAATTGAATTACCAGAAAGAAACGGAGCAAAGGTTTGAGGAGGAAGAAAGTAGGCAACAACTCCCAGCACAAATGTTCCAGCCAGCAGAATTGGAAAAATTTTCTTTGCAAGGTCCAGGGTTTCCGTGCCCCATGTTTTCATCTCTTTCTTTGTGAAATACCTATAACAGAGCAAACCCAGAACAACTGCTAACAAAAGCATGACCATTATTTTCAGCCAGAGCTCTAGTTTTGCCCCACCTATAATCAGAATAGTTATAAGCAAAGTAAAGAAAACTAAGATTAACCAGATTGGTTTGCCCTTCTCATTGCTTTTTAGATTTGGCCTTTCCCCTCCACTTTCCCTCTTGAATAGAATACTCATGAGAACTCCAATTACCACAGACATCAGCACAGCACTTATCGCTCTTGCAGCCCCGAGGTCATACCCAAGTATCTGAGCAGTATATATAATTGCAAGAATGTTGATAGCTGGCCCTGCAAAAAGAAAAGTAGTGGCTGGCCCTATACCTGCACCTTTTTTGTATATTCCAGCAAAGATTGGGAGAATTGTGCAACTGCAGACAGCGAGCACACCACCAGAAACTGAGGCAACGCCATAGGATTTCCATTTTTCCACATCATTGCCGAAATACCTCAAAATTGCATCTTTCTTCACAAATGCAGCAATTGCACCAGCAATAAAAAATGCTGGAATCAGGCATGTGAGCACATGAGCTGATAGGTAATCAAGGACTGCATAGACCCCAGAAATAATTGCATCGTAAACTATATCTGCCATGTTTTCATCAATGGGTTAACCACAATGTGTATATATAATTTGGCATTTCAACAAAATTTGAAATGGTGAGAACATGAAAATTCCAAAAGAAATTGAGTGTAGGTTACGAACCAGAGGTGGAATTGACGGATTAAGCGAGAGTTTACCTAATGAAAAGAACTTGAGAAAAGCGGAAAAAGTGTTTAATGCATTGGGCGATTCCATCCGCATCAAAATTCTCTTCCTGCTTCATCACCAGGACCTTTGCGTTTGTATAATTAAAGAAATCTGTCACACGAGAGATTCCAGGCTCTCTTATCACCTGAGCGTGCTAAAGGATGCAGGGCTGATTGAATCCAGAGATGACGGAAACTGGCTGATATATTCTCTGACGAAAGATGGGAGGAAGGTTACAAAGTTTATATGGAACCTTATGAAAGAAAAGCAGTTTCTGAATGAGCTTTAAAAATGGTTATATACCTCTTTGAAATCGGGAATTTCAGATAGCCCCGTAGTGTAGTGGTCAATCATGCGGGACTCTGGAGGAACCCTTTTCAGGGGCTTACGCCCCCGAAAAGCGTTCACGGAAACCTTTTCAGGCTTCGCCCGAAAAGGTTTCATCCAAAAAAAAGGTCGGTTCGGAGATGCTGAAAGCATCCCCTTAATGCGGGTACCGTAGGGTGTCAACCCTCGGGGGTTACCGTAAGGGGGCGCAGCCCCCTCGCCCGAAAAGGTTTCATCCAAAAGATGGTACGACCCAAAATGGGCGGGTTCGGGGAACCCTGTTGCTCACTAACGCTCGCAAAAGCGTTCACGGAAAAAAGGGTCGGTTTGGGGATGCTGAAAGCATCCCCTTAATGCGGGTACCGTAGGGTGTCAACCCTTGGGGGTTACCGTAAGGGGGCGCAGCCCCCTCGTGCCAGAGATATCCTGCGACGCAGGTTCGAATCCTGCCGGGGCTACCTCTCAAAATAGAGGTGGAAAATGGCATTAAACAACGGATCTTGTATAACATCCGGAACAACTATGGAACACGACGGGCTTTTTGTAGGTGTAAATCCGGAGGGAAAAACCACCAGATGTTCTTCGTCCAACGCACCAGATTTCCTGCATGAAATAGAGAAGTGCACAATTTCATGGGTAAACTTCAGGGTTGATGACATTGAGAATGAGGGATTAAAAATTGCGACTATATTTGGCTTTTCTTCAAATCTGTATCAAACACTTATCAAGGAAGGATTATCTGGCTACTTTGACATTGACACAGAATTAGGAATTAAACTCCCAGCGGTTCATGTAGAAAAAGACACAGTTCACATTCTTCCAATTATTATTCTCATAAGAAAAGGTCTCGTGCTTACTATTCACACAGAAAAAATTATAAGGTTTTTTAGATTCGGAAGATATGCAGACATATTTTTCAAAAAAATTCCAAAAAACATTCCTATTGAAGACAAAAACACAATAATTATTTCACGGCTGATTGATGAAAGCAACACCAGGAACTTTGAGTATCTCTCAAAGATAGAAGCATCTGCAGATGCACTTAATGACCTTATGGCAGAAGCATCTACACCAGGGATAGAAATCGCAAGAGGGATTCACAGGGTAAAGAAGATGATAATCCAGTATATGAATGTGCTCTGGGCATCGCTGGATGTAATCCACTCCCTGAGATATGGTGATGCCGACTTGATTTCAGACAATCCCAAGCTACTGGCAAAAATTACACTTTTAGCAGAGGATGTAAACAGACAGATTGGCATCACAGAACACATGTCTGAGGTGCTTTCCTCCGGGCTTGAGGTTGTGCAAACAATCTACAACAACCAACTCCAGCAGTTAAATAACAGAATTACATGGATTGCTGCCTGGCTTGCAATCCTAAGCACTGCAGCCATCGTTCCCAACACAATCGCAACAATTCTTGGCTCCCCAGTATGGGGGTTAGATTCCACGAATCCCTGGCATGTATTTATCTATCTGTGTCTCATCACAATTCCCACAGTATGGGCTACATTCTTTGTTTACACATGGGTAAAACAGTTTGCGAAGCTTCCATCGAGAAGAGCAGAGGCAGAAATTAGAATTACGGAACGGGCGGGGATTCCCAAGCCTGGTCAAAGGGGCAGGACTTAGAATCCTGTTGCGTAGGCATTCGCCGGTTCAAATCCGGCTCCCCGCAAACCCTTTTCAGGGGCTTCCGTCCCCGAAGCGTTCACGGAAAAGGGGGTACATTAGGGGGACGAAGGCCCCTCGTCCAAAAAGCGTTTATGGAAACCTTTTCAGGCACGCCCGAAATGATTTCATCCAATAAATGACAGCCAGTTCTGTGTGTTGTAAGAGGCAGATTGACACAATTACCTTAAGGCAGGTAAACCCAACAGAAAAGGTTATCTCTCACCTGTGCTATCCTGATTTTGGAGGCGTTTTGATGGCTGAGCCACCGGAAGAGAAAATTACCGCTGAGCAAGGAACGAAGAAAAAACCTGACGAAAGAGAGAGAATCGCAAAGATGCTCATAAGATTGAAAGAGGAAACAAGAAGGGTAAATGCACTTTTAAAACAAGCATCTGAAAAGGAGGCAAGAGCAGAGACGCTTTTGAAGGAAATCACACTCCAGAAAGAAAATCTTGCAAAGAGAGAAGAGGAAATCAAGAAAAGGGAGGAGATGATCGAAGAGAGAGAAAGAAACACAACTGAGCGTATTGAAAAACTTCAAGAAAGGATAGATGAATACAAAAAGTTACGAAGTGAGTTTGAAGCTAAGAAAAAGGAATATGAGGAGTTTGAAGCAAAATACAATGAAAAAATGGAAGAGCTAAAGAGGAAGTCTGAAGAACTCGATGCCAGGGAAAAGAGCATAATAGAAAGCTCTAAAGTTTTGGAAGAGAACCTTAAGAAAGCTGAGGAGAAGTATGTTGAAGGGGAGAAAGCAAAGCGAGAGTATGAAGCAAAGCTTGCTCACCTTGAGGAAAGAGAAAAAATTTTGGAAGAATTTGAAAAGAAGCAGGAAGAGTATGCTAAAACCCTTGAAGAAAAAGAGAAGGAACTGTTCGAAAGAGAATCCAGAATTGAAGCATTTGAGGAGAAGGCATCTGGCGAGGTAGTAACCCCAGATCTTGCTGCAAAGGAAGAGGAGATAAAGAAACGTGAAGAGGCCCTTGCTGAAAAAGAACGATTCCTCGCAGAAAGGGAAGAAAAACTGAATACATTGGCTGAGAAGATTAGAAAGGAAAGAGAGGCACTGGTGGCACTGCGAGAGAAAATCAAGAGTGAAAAAGGAGAGCAATAAGGCAAAACTTCTATATCTTCCATTTCTTCTTCTGTTTGATGCTGAAACTTGGCTTTGTATTGAACCCAATTGCAGGAATGGGTGGGAGTGTTGGACTGAAAGGTACAGATAATGTCGTGGAGGAAGCATTGAAAAGAGGTGCAAAGCCAGTTGCAGAAGCAAGAGCAAGAAAGTTTTTTCAGACATTGGTTGCTGAACACAGCGAAGTTCTGAACTTACACAAACCAGTGTGGTTTGTTGCAGGTAACCCCATGGGTGCTAGTTTGTGTATTGAGGCAGGGATAACACCAGAGATAGTTTATATTCCAAAGGAGCCAACCACCACAGAGGATACATTAAATGCAGTCAGAGAGTTCATTGAGAGAAAATGCGATTTAATTTTATTTTGTGGAGGTGACGGGACAGCCAGAGACATTGCTTCAATTGTTGGAGCCAAAATCCCAGTGCTCGGAATCCCTGCAGGTGTGAAAATGCACTCCGGTGTTTTCGCCACCACACCACAAGCTTGTGCCCATGTGCTGGCTGACTTTATCAATGGAGAATTGCGGCTTCGGGAGAGCGAAATAATGGATGTGGACGAGGAAGCTTACAGACAAGGCACCTGGAGAGTTAAGCTCTATGCCCTCGCACTCACACCCTCCGAACCAGAATTTGTACAGACCAGCAAAACCGTGATTGAGGTGGATGAGACCGAACTACTGGATGGAATTGCAGAACATGTGATTGAAGAAATGGAGAAAGAACCAGATACTCTATTTGTATTTGGCCCAGGTTCCACAACTGCCCATGTTTTTGAGAAAATCAGGCTTGAAAAAACCATTCTAGGTGTGGATTGTGTCGCTAACAAAACGCTCGTAGCAAAAGATGTAAGTGAGAAGGAGTTGCTGGATTTGATACCGAAATACAAAAAAGTTAAGCTCGTGCTCAGTCCGATAGGCGGCCAGGGTTTTGTGCTTGGCAGGGGAAACCAGCAGATAAGTGCTGCAGTGCTTTCCCAAATTCAATTGGATGATATAATGATAATTGCTACTCCTGCAAAACTTGCCTCAATCTCCGCACTGAAGTTCGATATATTCGGCTTGGAGATTACAGATAGGTTTAAAGAGAGGAAGTACTTGCCGGTTATCACGGGGTATCACACTTGCACGATAAAGAAAGTGCAAGTTTGAACTGGCAGAGGTGAAAAAATGGAAAAAATGCGAGCTGTAGTAAAGGTTAAAGGTGAGGCAAACGGAACTGAATTCAAAGAGGTTCCGGTGCCTGATGTGGGTCCAAACGATGTGTTGATTAAAGTAAAAGTGGCATCAATTTGTGGCACTGATGTGCACATCTTCAATTGGGATGACTGGGCAAAAAATCGGCTCAAGCTTCCGCTTGTGTATGGTCATGAATTTGCTGGTGAAGTTGTGGAGATTGGAAAAAATGTGAGGTTTGTGAAAGTTGGTGAATTTGTGTCTGGTGAGTGCCACATCGCCTGTGGACATTGTTTTAACTGCAGAAATGGACTTGCCCATATCTGCCTCAACACGAAAATTTTCGGTGTGGACAGAGATGGGGCTTTTGCTGACTACATTTCAATTCCAGAATCAAATGTGTGGCACAACGACCCTTCTCTCCCACCAGAGCTTTGCTCTGTGCAAGACCCCCTTGGAAATGCTGTGCATACTGCCTTCTCTACTGATTTTGTGGGAAGGGATGTTGCCGTGCTGGGGCTTGGACCAATCGGTGCAATGTGTGTAGCAATTCTAAAAACCTGTGGTGCAAGCAGAATTTTTGCAATTGGGAGAAGAAATGCCTACAGAATAAAGCTTGCAAAAGAAGTGGGTGCTGACTATGCCCTCAGCTCTACCGATGACGATGTGCTCAGCATTGTGAAAAAGGAGACAGGAGGCAAGGGAGTGGATGTGGTCCTTGAAACCGCAGGGACGCCTGATGCAGTGCAACTCGGGCTCGACATTCTGCGCCCTGGCGGGAAAATTTCCCTGCTTGGAGTTTATGCAAAACCCCTCACACTTGACCTTTCAAAGAGCGTTGTCTTCAAGTACGCTACAATTCAGGGAATAAACGGAAGGCTGATGTATGATACATGGTACAGAATGGCTGGACTTTACAGAATTCCAGAATTCAGAGAGCGGATTGCGAAAATTATAACCCATAGGTATAAATTTGAGCAGTTTTTTGAGGCAATGGAGAAAATGCGCTCAGGCGAAAGTGGAAAAGTGGTAATGTTCATGTGAGGTGAAAAAATGAAACGAGATCCAGTAGGATTTTTGAAAACAGAGTACGAGGAGCTTGTGGCGAAGGCATTTGACTGGAAAATCAGAGTAGTGCAGGGACCTTCAACGCCCAGGTTAACAGTGGACGGGAAGAAAGTGATAATGTTCTGCAGCAACAACTACTTGAATCTGAGCAACCATCCAAAGCTCATCGAGGCTGCAAAGAAAGCCCTTGATACCCATGGTGCTGGCTCGGGCAGTGTGAGGGCAATTGCAGGGACAATGGACTTACACATAGAGCTTGAGAAGCGAATCGCAAAGTTCAAGAAGAGAGAGGCAGCACTGTATTATCAGACAGGGTTTGCAGCAAATGCGGGACTGATTCCACAGCTTGTTGGAGAGGGCGATGCAATTCTCACAGATGAGCTAAACCATGGCAGCATAATTGATGGTGTGCGACTGACAAAGGCAAAGCGATACATCTATCCGCACAATGACATGGCAGGACTGGAGAATTCACTCAAACAGGCCGATAAGGAAGGCGCAAGACGAATATTGATTGTGACTGACGCTGTTTTCAGCATGGATGGAGACATTGCAAAAGCAAAAGAAATCTGCAAGTTGGCTGAGGAATATGGAGCAATGACCTACTTTGATGACGCCCATGGCGAAGGCGTGCTGGGTGAAGGAGGCAGAGGGATTGGCTCCCACTTTGGTATAGAAGACAAAATCCATGTGGAAATGGGCACATTCTCAAAAGCCCTTGGCGTTGTCGGAGGAATGATTGCTGGCACTCAGGATCTGATCAACTTTGCCTACAACAAATCCAGAACATGGTTGCTTTCAGGTAGTGCACCACCAGCAACTGTCGCTTCATGTATTGCAGCAATCGACGTGCTTGAAACAGAGCCACAGCATGTCCAGAAGCTATGGGAGAACACAAAGTATGTGCGAAAAGAGTTGCAGAGCATGGGATATGACACTGGTAATAGTGAAACCCCGATAATTCCTGTGATTCTTGGCAGGAGTGATCTGGCAAAGCAGTTCAGCGAGATGCTGTTTGAAGAAGGCGTGTTTGCATTGCCAATCGTGTTCCCGATGGTAGCAAGAGACAAGGCACGAATCAGAAACATAATGAATGCTGGACATACAAAAGAAGACCTGAACGAGGTGCTTGCTGCCTACGAGAAGATTGGAAAGAAGCTGAAAGCAGTGTAAAAAACTTTTTATACAATTTTTTTAATGTAATATTGTCAGAAGAACATTCATCCATCTACCATAAACCATTAGAATGTAATCTCACAAATAACCTATATTTTATTCTAATCTTAGGACTGATTGTATTAGACCAGCTTCCAGTAAAATTTCATTACTGCATTTGTGTTCTAGCCATCTATTTTTCCATTGACTACATTGTGCCTTATGGGTCTGTTGATCACATACAGGCGTCATAAGGTTCCACTGATTTTCTTCTTTTCCTCACCAAACCCCATGAACTGTTATATCTGGATTCTTGTCGTTCACTATGTGCGTGAGAAGACAAAAAATTTCCCTTACCTTCATTTCAAGCCAGAAATAGCCAGATAATTTGTGTATCTTCCGTAAATTATATATATCCCTCAAAACAATTACAAATTGTATGCAAAATGTAGACGAAGCACGGAAGACCGAGATAGAATTACTCTGCAAAGGATTCCTGCTCACTTATGAGACCAACAAGGATACGGCTACAGCGTTTTGCAAGGGATTTTTGCTCAAGCTGGAGGGTTATCGCTAAGCTTTCTTTTCACAATCTCATTTACTGTTTTTCCATCTGCCCTTCCCCTCAATTTTGCCATTGCTAGGCCCATCAATGCTCCCTCTGGATTTGGTTTCGCTCGAATCTCTGGATGTGCAGCCAACAACTCCCCCACAATTCTCTCAACTTCTTCTACCGAAAGCTTGGCAACGCCAGATTTCTCAATCGCTTTCTCAATTGTGGTGGCACCCAGCAGGAACGCCTCAATCACCTTTTCAATTCCTTCCTTGGCAAATTTTCCAGAAGTATAGGCAGAAAAAATTTCCTCAAGCACATCCTGGCTCAATCGCTCAACATCCAGCCCGCGCCCCTTCATCTCTCCCAATGTGTTTGTCAGCACCCTTGCTATTTCGTTCACAGCCGCAGGAAACTTTCCAGCCAGATACTCAAACTCAATGTCTTTCCAATCCCTTATTATCTGCCTTGCAATCTCATCGCTTATTCCATATTCCCTTGTGAATCTCACAACCTTCTCCTCAAATTCCTCAACAACAATCAGGTCTGCCAGAAGTTCAGGAGTTACAGGGATCGGAGGCACATCTGTTTCTGGATACATTCTCGCACCACCTGGCAATGGCCTGCTGTATCTTGTTGTCCCATCAGGCAATGGGTCCCTTGTTTCCTCTGGCACACCCGCAATTGCAACTCGCGCTCGCTGTATTACAGCCCTCAATCCCTTTTCCAGTTTTTCTGGCTCACCTGCAGCCAGCACGAAGGCATCGTTTTCAGCAAGAGAGAGCCTCTCACGAAGTTTTACAATCTCCTCAGCCGTGATTCCATAATTCGGCAATTCATCAGAATGGAAAATGCCCCCTAAGCCAAACACCCTTGCATGCTGCGCAAGCTCAGAGCCCAACCGATGGGTTTCCTCCCATTTCTTTCCTAAAAGTCCTGCAAAGCCAAGAAGTTTCACAGCCATTACTTTGCCACCACTGCTCAGTGCACTTTTTATTACCTTCGACCCAGTTTTTTCAAACACTTCTGTCACATCAAAAATCTCATCCACAACCACCGCATCTCTCTCCTGAAGCTTCTTAGATACTTCCACCAGTTTCAACTGTCGCATCGCCTCATTTTTCACATACTCTGGCAATAAATTAAGTTCCTGGACACCTTTTATCTCCACTCTTGCTCCTCCGCCTACTGAAATGTTCAGGTCCTCCCTGATTGTCCCTATTCCCCGCTTCACTTTCTTGGTTGCTCTCAACATCAGACCGATCCGTTCAGCCACTTCTCTTACCTCCTCAGGACTGTGTAAATCAGGCGTTGTGGCAATCTCAATGAGCGGAATGCCCAGGCGGTCAAGACGGTAGGTCACTTCCTGCCCCTGCATCTCTATTTTTCTGGCTGCATCCTCTTCAATGCAGATTGTCGGAATCCCAATTTCCTTTTCATCAACCTTCAATTTTCCGTTTACAGCAACAAGCGCAGTCCGTTGAAATCCGGTTGTATTTGACCCATCCACCACAATTTTCCGCATCACATGAATTTCGTCAAGCACCTCTGCATTCAGATGCTTTGCGATGCTCAGCACTACCTTCAGCGCCTCTGGATTTAGAGCATGCGGTGGCTCTTCATCACACTCAACAAGGCATGTGCTCCCTTTAACAACCTCATACTTAAACACTAGGTTTCGCTCCGCAGTTTCCCTTGCAGCTGCATCTATCTCTCCTTCCTCCCCCTCTGCAGCCCTCAATTTTCTCAGAAATGTTGTCAGGACTTCCTCGCTTAGCTCTGAATCGCACTCACAGAAAAGTTTTTTTGTATCCAGTTGCTGATGAATTTCAAGCCCCACCTTCAATCCAACAGCCAGCCAGTCCATCATCACACCTCCCTTCTCTGTGAAAACTCACCAGCGATGTTTGTCACCATCAATGTCTTTACCTCTTCCTGGCTCTTTGCACGGGGAAGCACCCACATCAGCTTCACATACGCCGTCTCTGGAAGCATGTCCTTTCCATCAATCACCCCTGCCCTTACCAATTCTCTACCAGTTGAGTAAACATTCATATTCACTGTACCATGGATGCATTGCGAGGTCATCACCACAGCACAACCTTGGCCGATGTATTCTTTCACAATGGGCACAAATTTGGAATTCACATGCCCGAGCCCTGTACCAGCAATCACAACACCTCTTGCACCGTCAAAAAATGCTCTGAAAAGCTTCTCGCTCATTCCTGGATAGAAATAAAGCAAATTCACATTTTCTTCCAGCTTTGTGTCGAACTTCAGCAACCCGGGCTTTCGCACTCCTTGCACCACAACCTTCTCACCCTCCACAAACCCAACTGGCTCGGCGTTAATGGTTTTAAACGCATCCCTCCTGCTCGTGTGCATCTTTCTCACTTTGGTGCCTAGATGAACTGCACATCTTGTATCTGAGCTGTTTTCGTGCATGACAACACAAACATCTCCAACCTCTGCACTGGCTGCAAATCTAACTGCTGAGAGTAAATTAAGATGGGCATCGCTGGAAGGTCTATCCGAGGAACGCTGAGAGCCAACAAGAACCACTGGCCCTGGGAGCGAAGAAAACATGAAGGAGAGGGCAGCAGCAGTGTAGCCCATTGTGTCCGTGCCATGGGTAATTACCACTCCTCTTGCGTTACTGAACTTTTCTGCAATTCTCTCAGCAATCTGCTGCCACATTTTCACATTCATGTCCTCACTCAAAACGCTGAAGAGAATCTCAGGAGAAATCCTTGCAATCCTGAAAAGCTCTGGCATCGCTTTCACGAGTTCACCTGGTGATTTGGCCGGATGCACTGCCCCTGTGCGGTAGTCCACATAACTTGCAATCGTGCCTCCAGTTCCAATTATTGCTACATTAGGCAACTCTGGATTCTGCTCAACAGCAACCTCCTTTTCCTCCTGAATTTTTCGCTTCTGGACAAGCTCAACACTCTTTATTTTTTCAATTGCAATTCCAATGTTGTAACCATTTTTGAGTTTAACTACAATTGCTCCTTCATCACTAAATTCATGGTGGGGCATGAGGATACCCTGAAAAATGCCTGTAGTGGTCTGAACTGCAATTGTGTCTCCTGTTTCCAGCCCTTTCGCCTTCAGAAACTCCTCATAGTTCATGGCATGCCTTAAGGAATAAAGGATTATGAATTTTTGGGCGGGCCTATTCTCACACAAAGTTTTCCTATGCCAGAAATTTCAGCTTCCACAATGTCGCCTGGCTTCACGACACCAACACCCGCGGGTGTGCCTGTAGCAATGATGTCGTAGCGCTCAAGTGTGAAAATTTCTGATGCCTTTGCAATCAACTCTTCAATTCCAAAGACCATCTGACTTGTATTTCCTTGCTGTCTCAACTCACCGTTCACTCTCAACGAAATTTCCAGTTTTCTCCAGTCCAACTTATCTGGCTCCACGATTTTCGGTCCGAAAGGAGCAGAGGTGTCAAAACACTTTGCCTTTGTCCATGGCAATCCCTGGTTTTTCGCCTCTCTCTGCACATCCCTTGCTGTCATGTCTAGAATTATTGAGAACCCCATTACATCCTTCTTTAAGTTTACCTCTTTTGCATTTTTCAACCTTCGCTTTATGACCACAGCAAGCTCTACCTCATGCTCCACATGATTTGAATAGGCAGGCAGAACCACGGTGCTTTTGTGAGGCACCAGGGCCGAACGAGGTTTGATAAAGAACACTGGCTCTGATGGGAGATTTTCCTGCATCTCGTTTGCATGAGCAGCATAATTTCTGGCAACACACACGATTTTTGAAGGTAAAATCTCAATTTTCCTGCCTTTGTACCAGACCTTCATAAAAGGAAAAAGGGAAAAAATTTCAGTCAAATTTTGCGATGTCGTCTATGAGGTCTGCGTGGGTGAGCAGCATCCTCCTGCAGCAGTATCTTTTCAAGCCAAGGCTGTCCAGAACTTCTCCCGGCTTCTCTCCACTTTCCACCCTGCGCTTGAACACTTCATAGTAGGAGCCAATCACCTTTCCGCAGGTGAAACATCGCACTGGGATTATCATCTTCCTCACCTGTATGATTTCTGGCGTTTCTTCCTAGCGCCTCTACCACCTGGCTTCTTCGGTAGTTTTCTTCTCGGGTCACTCACAAGCAGGTTGCGGTCCACCTTCCTAAAGAGTTCCTCGAGTTCCTTATCGCCCAGAAACTTCACAAGGCCTTTTGCAATTGCAGTTCTAGCTGCTGAGGCCTGTCCCATGATGCCGCCACCTTCCACAACCACATCTATGTCCACCTTCATCGCCTTTTCCTTCGCAAGAATCAATGGTTCCATCACCTTCAATCTTGCGAGTTCTGGCTGGTAAATTTCTATTGGAACTTTGTTGATTCTAACCCTGCCCTTGCCTTCACGCACATATGCCCTTGCAATGGCAGTTTTTCTTTTTCCACTTGTTGTGATAACATTCATTCAAATACCTCCTCAAAATTTAGCTCCAAGTTCTCTAGATAACTCACCCAGAGATATGAATTTCACTTTTCCTTTGCCTTCCGCCTCTGGCACACTCACTATCTTGTAATTCTTGAATTCTTCTGGCATTCCAATGTAAACCCTTAGGCGTCGATACGCCTCGGTGCCTCGTCTTGACTTTGCATAGGGGAGCATGCCCCTCACCGTACGTCTCAGAATTCTATCTGGCATTCTCGGGTAAAATGGCCCTTTCCTTTTTCTCACATTGCCAGCATGCCTCTTCTTCAGGTAATCCTCAATTATCTGCTCTCTTGAGCCAGTTATAATTGCTTTCTCTGCATTGAGCACCACCACTTCTTCACCATCAAGAAGCAGTTTTGCCACCTCTGAGCATAGTCGCCCCAGAATCTTGCCTGTTGCATCTATCACTATCATTGTTTCACCCCAGAATCCTCACATTTGTGCCTTTCGGATTTTCGGCCATCAACTCTCTGAGTGTGAGTACTCTTCCACCCGCTTTTGTGATTTTTTCCTTTGCACTGGCACTCGCACTATAGGCTGCAACTGTCACTGGCTTCTTGATTTCTCCAGCACCGAGCAGTTTTCCTGGCACTACAATGGTTTCGTTAGATGCTGCAAATCTGTCTATCTTGCTCACATTCACTTCAGCTCGATTTCTGTTTGAGCCCTCAAGACGAAGTGCAACATCTCGCCAGATTGGTGCATCTGTTTCTCTTGCCCTCTTCTTCAGCTCGAGAATCAGATTCACCAGTTCAGGGTTTGTTTTTTTGTTTTTCATATCTGACTCCTCCGATGTTGTGAACTCTCCTAAACTCAGATGGTTTATAACAGTTTCGGAGAACCCTTTTCAGGGGCTTACGCCCCCGAAAAGCGTTCACGGAAACCTTTTCAGGCTTCGTCCGAAAAGGTTTCATCCAAAAAAAGGGTAGGTTCGGAGATGCTGAGAGCATCTCCTTTGCACAGGTACCGTAGGGTGTCAACCCTCGGGGGTTACCGTAAGGGGGCGTAGCCCCCTCGCCCGAAAAGGTTTCATGGAACCCTTTTGTTCGCTAACGCTCGCAAAAGCGTTCACGGAAAAAGGGTCGGTTCGGGGATACCTAAGGTATCCCTCCTTGATGCAGGTTATGGTAGGGTCATAAAGAATAGCCATTACAAATCTTTATTTGGGAGAGGCATATAAAAACCTCCTTGGGTAGAAAGGAAGCATTCGCGGTGTGTCCCATTTGGAGCAAGATGGGACACCCTCTCTTTTCTAAG